>JANWZE010000081.1 GCA_025054955.1 Blastocatellia bacterium
CGTAGTTGTACAGCACATCGAGATTGCCCTGACAGTCAGAACAATTGTAGACGTCTCGCTCAACCGCATGCTGCTTGCCGCACTGAATACACTGAAGCCCGATGATCCGTTCGCTCATATCCGTTCCCCAATCACTCATGAGCTGGGGTGGTAGGCTGCCCTTTCAGTCATTTCTCCATTGCTGGCCTCCAATCAAGACGCTGTCGTAGCAACCAACAGCACGCTTCGACAACGCCGCCGGCCACAGCGTTGGCTTTATCTGAAATCGTGAAACAGTACTCACGCACGCCGCGAGGGTCAATGTCTCCGACCTTGATGCCCGCTCGGACATGAACGCCCTCATGAATCAATCCACGAATCACACCGGAAAGCGCCGCCACGATGGGCTGACCGGACACCGATGCAACCACCTCGCCCTGCTCAACTCGATCGCCAATATCCCGGACTGGCTCAAAACGCCCCGATGCTGGCGCCCGCAACACACGCGCATCGGTCTGATCGCCAATCGGCGCGGGAATGCCCGTGCTTGGCTCGGCTGAACCTTCATACAAGACCCGCCCCAGATGATGCCCTCGATTCGTCTCAACAACAGCATGCGCATGTTCACCTACGACGAAACCAGGCCCCAACCCGATGACCACATCAGCTTCGTCAATCCGAGTATTGATCGAACGACGTAACATGCGCGCATCCACAATGACCTTCGGTTGCAGCGTCCGAGCAACAGAACATTCAGGATCAACAATGACGGCAACAGCCCCTCGCCGCAGAATCGCGTCAATCTGAGCCGGCGACGTTGCCAGCTCGCCAATGACGCCTTCTACCTGTGTGGCGCCAGTAAACACACACTCAGCAAACGCCACCTTGCGACGAATACACAATGGCTCGGGCAGCTCGGTCATCACCACGCGAAATCCCATCAGGTGAAGACGCCGCGCAGCAGCCGAACCAAGGTCTCCTGCACCTTTCAGCAGGACCAGCATAGTAGACAACGCTGAGTCTAAGCCATCGGCTGGCTCCGATCAAGCCGGAAATCTTCACGGCTGCATGACAGCGCCTTATGGATCGTGTAAGATTGAGCAGCCTCCTATGACAGCATATTGTTTCAAGCATGCCCGATGCGTCACGCTGGACCCGCCCAGCGTGTTTGAGGCGGATGTATTGATTGAAGACGAGCACATCGCAGCGGTGGCCGATTCAGTCACACCAGGCGAGCAGGTTGAAGTCATCAACCTGGACGGAAAAATTCTCATGCCCGGCTTGGTCTGCGCGCACACACACCTGTATTCGACCTTGGCTCGCGGGATGCCGGGGCCATCAGTGCCGCCGGAAAATTTCTTGCAGATTCTGGAACGCATCTGGTGGAAACTGGATCGGGCGCTCGATCAAGAGAGCCTCTATTTGAGCGCGCTGGTCGGCGCCATCGAAGCTGTGCGAGCTGGAACCACTTGCTTGATTGATCACCACGCCTCGCCCAACTTCATTCGTGGTTCCATCGGGATGGTCGCGCAGGCGATGGAAGAAATCGGCGTGCGCGGCGTCGTCTGTTATGAGATCACCGATCGCGGCGGCCAGCAAGAACGCGATGCTGCGCTGGATGAATCCTATGCTGTGCTCGATCATGTGCGGGATGGACTGCCCGCGCCTGACTTGATTCGCGCTCTGTTAGGCGCTCATGCTTCATTCACGCTGAGCGATGATACATTGAATCGCTGTGCGCATCTGGTTCAATTATTTGAAACCGGTTTGCACATTCACGTGGCCGAAGACGCATACGACGAAGCGCACGCTCAGACGACCTATGGGCGAACTGTCATTGACCGATTGGCGCAGTTCGGCTTGCTCAACGACAAGACCCTGCTGGCGCATGGCGTGCACCTGTCGCCGCAGGAGATTCTCACTGTGCAACAAGCGGGCTGTTGGCTTGTGCACAATCCACGATCAAACCTAAACAACAGCGTGGGACGCGCGCCCGTCGAATCCTTTGGCGTGCGCGTGGCGTTGGGCACGGACGGCATCGGCGCAGATATGTTTGAGGAGAGCAAATTCGCCTTTTTCCGCGCGCGTGAAGCGACACGGCAGGCCGATGCGCAGACCTATCTGCGCATGCTCGCCAACGGCAACGCGATCATCGCGCCGTTGTTTAACAAGCGATTTGGCGTGATCGAGCCGGGCGCTATGGCTGACTTGGTTATCCTAGACTACGTGCCGCCAACTCCGCTCCACGCCGATAATCTTGCCTGGCATTGGATGTTCGGGATGAACGCAACCCTTGTTGAAAGCGTGATGGTCGGTGGTCAGTTTGTCTATCGTGATCGCCGTTTTCCTGGCTTTGATCCCGCGCCGATCTACCAAGCAGCGCGGCAGGCAGCGCAGGCGCTCTGGCAGCGGATGATGACATAGGAGAACCCTTATGAGGCAACCACTGAAGCGTGTCGCTCTGTACTTACAAGACGCTCACTCGATCAGCGACGGCATCCGCTACTGCCAGTATGCTGAGCAGCGAGGCTTTGAAGCGGTGTGGCAGGCTGAATCGCGATTGGTGCGCGATGCCATTGTCCCGATGGCTGCGTTTGCTGCGACGACCACGCGGCTGAAGGTCGGCTCCGGCGTCATCAATAACTGGACGCGCAACGCAGCGTTGATCGCCGCGACGTTCTTGACGCTTGACGATCTGGCGCCGAATCGCATTCTGCTCGGCCTTGGCGCGTGGTGGGACCCGCTGGCGAAGAATGTGGGCATTGATCGTCGAAAGCCGTTGGTCGCGATGCGCGAGGTCGTGACAGTGGTGCGTCGTCTGTTGAACATGGAGCGTGTCACCTTCCACGGCGAGTTCGTTCATGTGAGCGACATCGAACTGGACATCGTGCATGGTCGGCGCGAGCCGCGCCACGTGCCCATCTACATCGGCGCGACCGGCATGAAGATGATGGAACTGACCGGCGAAATCGCTGATGGCGTGCTGCTCAATTACCTCGTCTCGCCAAAGTACAATGCCGACGCGATGGAGGCGCTGGAACGCGGCGCTCGCAAGGCCGGTCGCACGATTGATGTCATTGATCGCCCGCAATTGATCGTGTGCTCGTTGGATCAAGATCGAAAGAAAGCGCTCGACGGCGCGCGCAAGTTGGTCACGCAGTACCTGGGTCAGCAGCCGCACATCATGAAGGCCAGCGGCGTCAGTCAAGAGGTGCTTGATCAGATTCATCGCGTCTTAACCTGGCCCGCCACTGAAGAACAAATCGAACGAGCGATGGAGTTAGTACCCGACGATGTTGTGCAACTGATCACAGCCAGCGGCACGCCCGACGAGTGCGTGAAAAAAGTGCAAGAGTACTGCGCGGCTGGTTGCACGTGCCCGGTGCTTTATCCGCTCGGCGATGTCCGGTTGATGATTGATACGTTTGCCGCTGAGCCGTGGTGATTACGTCGCTCGATCAAGCCGTTGCT
>JANWZE010000082.1 GCA_025054955.1 Blastocatellia bacterium
TCGCCAGGAAAGCGGGCAGATAGGGAGGCCTGTATGGGGGCCTCGCTGTGGGCCCCCGCGTAGTATGCGTGTGAGCGGATAGGACCGAATTCTTAAACCCGCAATTGGTACTGTCCATCTATGTTCATCAGCGGTGGTTCCGAGGAATCGCTCAAATGTTGTTTTCAAGGAAATCGCTCATGGGCAATGAGCCCACAACGAACGATGAAAATGGTTATTTCCAGAGGAATCGTCCATGAGTTCTGCGCTCGCCACGAAGCATGAAAATGGTTGTTTATAAGAGGAGCTGGTAGTAAATTTCTGCTGGAGCGACGCGCGTAGCTAATCATCCCCTATCGAAGGCCCCTGTGTGAGGCCAGCCAGGGAAATATCGGGAGCTATCGCTGAGTTCCTTTCAGTGCGTAGTAACCGAGCCGATGCCGGAAACGCAGGTCTTTGCGGTTTGGGGCGCGTACTTCAATCTTCCTGAAACTGCCGTCCATCGCCGTGTTGGAAGGATAGTAGGCAATCAAATACTGGCTTCTGAGCTCCTCTTCGATTTGGCGAAAGGCTGCGTCAAGTTGTTCGGGGTTTTCAGGGAAGTAGGCGCGGCCCCCGGTTTCTTGCGAGAGTTTTTTCAGCACGCCCTCGTTGACGCCGAAGCGAAATCGGTCGCCGATGCCAACGGCATATATGGTTGCTTCGGCTCGCAACGCGCGATCAATGGCATCACCTATTTTATAACGGCTTGTCGTGTCTTCGCCGTCCGTCATCAGGATGATGGTGCGACGTCCGGGCTGGCGTCCGAGCAGGTCTTGGCAAGTGACGTAAATCGCATCATAGAGCGATGTGCCGCCGAATTTGCTCGTGTTATCGGTGGTAGTGCGCGGCGTGTACCGAACCGATTCCAATGCTCGTTCCAATCGCTCCATAGACGACGTGAAATCTTGCACCAGAATCGTTTCATCACGGAACTGAAGGATCGCCACGGAGTCTTTCATCGGCCGAACCATCGTGCTGAGGAAACGCGCCGCCGCAGCTTTTTCTTGGGGGAGCACATATTGCATGCTGCCGCTTATGTCCAAAAGCAGCGCAATCGTCAGTGGCAAGTCCGTTTGGCGGGTAAAGATGAAGATTTCCTGTAGCTGGCCATTTTCGAGGATTTGCACGTCTTCTTGACGCAGATCAGTGATCAACGCATTTCGCTTGTCTTGAACACTGAAAAAGACGTTAACCAGACGGGATGTCAAATCAATCGGCGGCTCGTCGTCTTGTTCCTGCGCGGCGGCGGGCTGGGCTTGCGCTGGCGGTTTGCTTGGCGTTGGTGGATTCTGGCTCGATGATTGAGCCGGAGCCCAGCCGTGCGTCAGGATGACGACCAGCAGCAGGCACACCAAATGCAAAGAGAAAAGCTGTTGTCGCATGGCTTCTTGTGATGCGCTCCCGTGATTGAAGCGTTGCCGAAGTGATTAGAGCAACGAATCGCCCAAGGGGGCTGTGAACCCTCGTTTGACGCGCACCCGCAGACCGTCGCGGTTGGCCACCTTGACTTCAACCCGGCGAAACTTGCCGTCACGCGCCTGATTGGTTGAGACGTAAAACAGGATGTATTGCGCGCGTAATTCTGCGCTAATGTCGGCGAAAATCTTATCAAGCTCGTCCAAGCTGGCAGGGAAATAGGCTCTGCCGCCGGTCTCTTCGGCGATGCGGATCAATTCCTTATTGCCGGGAGCATCCACGGTGCCGCGCACGACGCCAAACGGGCCAGCATTGGTTGTGCCGATGCAATAGATGGTGACTTCGGTTTTTTGCGCCATTTCGATGGCTTCTTCGATAGTATACCGGCTGGCCGTATCTTCACCGTCAGACAACAGAATGATGGCTCGACGACCGGGCGCGGTCGGCATTTTTTCTTCACAGACGCGGTAGATGGCATCGTACATGGCCGTTGTGCCGCTGGCTTTGACTGAATGAATCGCGTCGCGCAGGTCTTCCAGGTTGTCGGTGAAATCTTGAATGAGCTCCACACGACTACTGAATGCCACCAGCAGTGCTTCATCTTGGCCGCGCCGAATGGCCGTATCGAGAAAACTCATTGCCGCGTCTTTTTCGAACTTCAGTTTTGGCCGCACGCTGTTGCTGGCATCCATCAGCAGGCTGATATTCAACGGCAATTCGTTCTCCTTGGAGAGGGACTGAACCTGTTGCCGTTGGCCATCTTCCAGGACGATGAAGTCATTGGCTGTTAAGTCGGTGACCAATCGCCCTTTCTTATCCACGACGGTGACAGGCAAATTGACGCCAATGGTGCCCAGGATGATCTGTTCGGGATCAGGACGAGGCACTTTCTTGGCATTTTGTGCCACGACGAGAGGAACGATCAAGCCGAAGATGACAAGCAGATTCGTAATGACTCTCAGCATAGCCATGTTCTTCTTCGCACCGAGGCGCTGAATTATACGGTTCGAAGATGAGCGGTGCAAGAGGAGCGGCCGGGGCCTGCCAAGCTATCTTGAGAGGTGTTGCAGAAACTGCATCACAATTTTATGCTTGTTAGCGAATATGAAATCAGGGCGCAGCAACCAGCTTAGAAGTCACCTCGGTTGGTTCGTCCGGGCTGTCTGGCTCACGGCGCTCCTCGTATTGCCGCTCATCGCGGGCTTTGCGCAGCAGCCACAGGAACCTCCGGTCGAGGATGACACAGTGGTTCGATTGCAGTCCGAGCTGGTCTCCTTCACGGTGGTCGTTTCCACGACCGATGGTCGGCCGCTGCCGGCGCTGAAGGCGGAGCACTTCAGAGTCTTTGAGGATCACAAGCGGCAGGAGATCGTCTATTTTGCCGCTGTTGACGCGCCGGTTGACATGTTGCTGCTGATTGATGATAGCAACAGCATGCAAGAAAAAATGCCGCTCGTGAAGCAGGCTGCTGAGGTCTTTTTTGATCGTCTACGCCCGCAGGATCGAGCCGGCTTGGTTGCGTTTGGTGAGCAGACAGTGCTATTAGCTGATCTGATGCGCTCACCAACAAAGTTGAAGCAGGCGCTGGCGCGCATTCCCGCCGAAGCGGGCACGAACTTTTATGATGCGCTCTATCTGTCAGCGCAGGAGCTGGTCAGACAAGCGAGCGGTGAGCGCAAAGCGATCATTGTGCTCTCGGACGGCGTGGACACCTCCAGCTACTACAGCTTCGAGCAGGCCAGTCAACTGCTGGAACGAAGCGGCATCACAGCATATTTCATCGAAGTAGACACACTCGATGACATGATCCAGGGCTTGAAAGGCGAGCGCAAAGGCAGACCACGATTGACATTGTCGGCGGCTCAATTGGAAAAGTATCGGCGTGCCTACCGTCCCGAAGAGCCGGCGGCATTTTATCGTGACGCTCGGTTCTTCAGCGTTGAAGAACGCGTGCAGATTGCGCGCGCTCTTTATCAACTGGCTCGCCAAGAACTGCGCCACCTGGCTGAGCGGACAGGCGGTCGCGTCTTTCCGCTGAAAGATTTCTCGCAGTTGAGCGCTATTTATCATCAGATCAGCGCCGAGCTGAGCACACTTTACAGCATCGGTTACCATCCGACCAATACCAAACGCGATGGCGCGTGGCGTTCGTTGCGCGTGGAATTGAGTGTGCCTAACGCCAAGGCGCATGCCCGCTCCGGCTACTGGGCGCCGACGAAGTGATCCGCCGATTACATCAGCCGTCGCTGAAGCTGGGAGAGAATCTGCTTGGCTTGCTCCGGCGTCAAACGTTCAACGTCCAGTTGTTGAATTTCTCCGATCACCGATGTGTTGACCGCGTCGAAAAGAGATGGTTGATGCTTCCAATTTTCGCCGCGCGAGGGCAGATGTTCGGCCAGTTTGGGCTTGCCGGTTGGGTCCAGCTCGTTGGCTTCGAGATTCTGTAAGATTTCGCGGGCACGCTCGATGACCGACTTGGGCAATCCGGCCAAGCGGGCCACTTCAATGCCATAGGATTTACTGGCGCTGCCCGGTATGATCTTATGTAGGAATAGGATTTCGCCTCGGGACTCCCTGACGGCGGCTTGATAATTCCGCGCGCCGGGCAGCAGCTTTTCCAGTTCCGTCATTTCGTGATAGTGTGTGGCGAACAACGTCTTGGCTGCATGGTTGGCGTTATTATGAATGTATTCGGCAATCGCCCAGGCGAGCGAAAGGCCGTCAAACGTGGCCGTGCCGCGTCCGACTTCATCGAGCAACACCAGACTGCGCGGTGTCGCCGTGTTCAAAATGTTGGCCGTTTCGATCATCTCCACCATGAATGTTGAGCGTCCGCGTCCCAGGTTGTCGGACGCGCCGACGCGCGTGAAGATACGGTCAATCAGACCGAGCCGCGCGCTGTCGGCGGGGACGAAGGACCCGATCTGAGCCAGAATGCAAATCAAGCCGGTCTGCCGCAGGAAGACGCTTTTGCCGCCCATGTTCGGGCCGGTGATGACCAACAGGCGGTCGGTGGAGTTGTTCAGATAGAGATCGTTTGGGACGAACCGGCCTTGAATCACTTCAAGCACAGGATGGCGAGCCGCTTTCAGGTCAAGCTCGTCGCCATGATCGAGCATGGGCCGACAGTAATGGCGGCGTGCTGCCGTCTCGGCCAGTCCGGCCAGCACATCCAGCAACGCGAGCGCCTTGGCCGTCGCTTGGATGCGGCGCGTTTCGGCTGCCAGTTGACGACGAATCTCTTGAAACAGCGTCGTCTCCAACTCCATGATGCGCTCTTCAGCGCCAAGGATTTTGGCTTCATATTGCTTCAGCTCAGGCGTGGTGAATCGCTCTGCGCCGACCAGTGTCTGTTTGCGTTCGTAATCGTCCGGCACGAGCCGCAGGTTGGCTTTGCTCACTTCGATGAAATAGCCGAAGACGTTATTGTACTTGACCTTCAACGATTGAATGCCCGTGCGACTGCGCTCACGTTGCTCAATCGCGGCGATGTGTGACTTGCTGCTAGTCGCTATCGCGCGCAGTTCATCCAGCTCAGCGTTGTAACCGGATCGAATGACGCCGCCATCGTTCAGATTGACCGGCGGATTGTCGGCTATGGCCGTTTCAATCAACTGTCGCACATCGGATAACTCATCAAGGCTCTCTTGTAAAACTTGTAACAGAGAGCAAGCGGCTCCGCCGAGCATGAACTTGATGGGCGGAATCACTTCGGCGCTATGGCGCAGGGCAACAAGGTCGCGCGGACTGGCTGTGCCCAGATTGATGCGAGCGATCAGGCGTTCGAGGTCTTGCACCTTGTTCAATTCCTGACGCAGTTGATCGCGTAAAATGGTCTGTTCTTTCAATTCGGCTACAGCTTCGAGCCGTTGATTGATCTCGCCAAGATTCAGCGATGGTCTCAAGAGCCATTGTTTCAGCAGTCGCGCGCCCATCGGCGTGTGCGTAGCGTCAATGACTTTCAGCAGCGTATGATCGCGCTCGCCATCGAGCGATTCAACTAATTCCAGATTGCGAACCGTCGTGGCGTCCAGCACCATGTAATCATTCGGCTGGAAAAACGAGATGCCGGTGATATGGGTCGCTTCAGCCCGATGCATCTCTCGCACGTAATGAACGACGACGCCGGCGGCGCTAACAGCCAGTGGTTTGTCGCCGAGTCCATAACCGTCCAGTGACGTCACGCCCAGATGATCGCACAGGAGCGTGTGGCAATGTTCGTAGTTGAACAGCCATTCATCCATGATGGTGAGAACGGCTCGTTCTGGAAAGGTTGCCGGTGAGGCGACATCGCGGTCGGTATCAGTCTCAGCTTGGTTTGTCGTGGATGCCTGTCGCACCAGCGCCTCCAGCGAAGGCGGATAGAGAATCTCACGCACGGAAAAGACGTGCAGTTGCTCAACGATTTTCTTCCAAGCCTCTGGGCCGGTCAGTTCCGTTGCCCAGAATTCGCCGGTCGAAACATCCAGGAAGCTGGCGCCGGCGGCGCCTTCATAGCCGACAATCGCTGCCAGAAAATTATTGTCGCTAGCCTCCAGTAATTGGCTTTCGACCGCCGTTCCCGGCGTGATCACGCGCACGACGTCGCGTTTGACCAGGCGGGTTCTACTGGTCGGTTCTTCTACTTGGTCGCAGATGGCCACGCGATAGCCCTTGCGGATCAATTTGGCGATGTAGCCGGTCGCTGCATGATGGGGGACGCCGCACATGGGGATCGGCTGACCTCGCTCGCGGTGCCGCGCCGTGAGCGTGATCTCCAGTTCCTTGGCGCCGATGATCGCGTCTTCGTAAAACATCTCGTAGAAATCGCCCAGACGAAAAAACAGCAACGTCCCCGGATATTGGCGCTTCACCTCGTGGTACTGTCTGAGCATGGGCGTCTGCCTTTTGTCCATGTTGCGATTCAGAGCGGCGGCATGTGACTCGAAAAGTTCGGCGGCAAAATATATAATCGCGCCTTGAGCATGTCAAACCAAGGGCCGAGTGACTTCACAGCAGACGCAGCTCGTTCCGCTGCTGCTCCGTTGATTCTCGCTGTGGATACAACCTCGCGTCGGCGCAGTGTAGCGATTGCGCGCGGGACGCAGGCGCTCGGCATGTTGGCGGTTGATGCGGTTGCAACTCATTCCTGGCAGTTGCACGAGGAGATTGATCTGCTGTTGAGGAAGCTGAGTCTGAACCTGAATCAGATTGATCTGTTTGGTGTGACGGTCGGGCCTGGTTCGTTTACCGGCGTGCGCGTCGGGCTTTCCACTATCAAGGGATTTGCTCATTCGTTGAATAAGCCGGTTGTTGGCGTCTCATCATTAGCCGCTCATGCGCGGGCTGCGGGAACGATCGGCTTGGTCTGTGTTTGTTTGGACGCGCTCAGGGGCGAGGTATATGCCCAGCTCTTCGATGTGCATCAAGACGGCACAGTTGAATCGCTGACCGATCCGAGCCTTGCCTTGCCGGGGCTTGTGTACGCTTCACTGATTGATGAACCGACGCTCACGTTGATCGGCGATGGCGTGCTGGCATCGTTGGATGTTTTACAGGATGAAGCTGCCACCGCCAGGAAAAACATCATCATTTCACCCTTCATCCGATCGGTGAAGGATGCCTGGGTCGTTATTCAAGACGTTCCATATCTGGCGCCGGCGGTTGTTGCCTTGACCGTTCAGGAAGCTGAACGAGGACACAGCGCATCGGCAGCAGAACTCCTTGCATTGTATGTTCGCCCGGCGGATGCTGAACTGAAACGGCGCTACTGAGGCTGCTCGGTGAGCCTTACGTGTATGATGCAACCAGGTTGTATATCGAGAAGACAGCGTAGCCAATGTAAAACGCGCTGACGAGCGACATCAATGTTGTCATCATCACGCCTGGACGAGCCGTCGGTGGCAACAAGCGGCGATTCATGAGCAACGTCACTGGGCAGTAAATCGCCATAGCAATCCCGCCAACGAATCCCGTCAGAAAGAGGAAACCTTGCGCTCGCGTTGATGTTTCCAGCACATAAGTCAGCAGGCAACCGAGGCTCATCCACAGCGTTGCCACCAAGGCATACCAAAAGCCTAATGGCCGCGCTCGTCCAAAGGCGAAATTGGTATGGATGATGTCGGAGATGCTGCGGGCGACGCCGTCAACCAATGTCAGTTGCGTTGACATCAATGTGGCCACTGCGACGAGCAGGAAAACGGTTGTGGCCGGCTTGAAAATCTGCCCCAAAGCAATCGCTTCGAGCGAGAGAAATGTGATTTCCTTGTTTTGATAAAATGGCTGCATGCCGTGCCACTGGATACTTCCTTGTTGCGTCATCGGGTAGACAACGGCCAATGAGGCGAAGATGAAGAGAAAAATCGTAAAGCTGTTGAGCAGCCAGAAAAACAGCAGTTGGTCTTGAATCGCATGTTTCCACCATTGTCGCCACCGGCGCGCATTGGCATAGTTCTCGACGAACCGATAGCCGGTCAATGAATCGCGTGGATGCCGATCACGTAAGATACTGGTCAGAGCCGGCAGTCGCGCGCCCATGCCCATGTGCTTATCGCGCAGGTAAAAGCTGAAAAAGAGATTGGCCGTGCCGCCCGCGCCGGCAAAGACGATCCAACTGAAAAACTCAGCGTAACTGATCGCCGGGTGCTTGTACCCAACGTTGAGCGCGCCTTGGCCAATCTCCTGCCATAGACGAGGCGAACCAGACAACCACGCCAACAACAATAAGCCAACGAGCACGATGATGACCATCGCTGAGGTCGAACGTTCGACAGATTTGTAAATCAGTGTTGGTCCAAAAAGCGTCAGCGCCACCAGCGCAAATGTCAGCGTTGTCCAAAGCCAATCGGGTCCGCCTTCCTGCGGCGTGGCCAGCGGGCCTAGAAATAACGCTCGCATCGCTTCACCACAACTGCGAGCCCAACCGGGCAGCAACCAGGAAGTGATGTTGATCAAAATGAACAAAGGAGCAAAGCCGCGCCAAATGCGTGAAAATCCAGTGTACGCGGTTTCTCCGGTGGCCAGCGTGTATCGCGCCACTTCAAGGTTAATGATCATCTGCAAGAGAATGCCTACGCCAGCCGCCCAAATCATCCCTGTGCCAAAACGGCCCACAGCCGTTGGCCAAATAATCAATTCGCCTGCGCCGATGGAAAGACCGAGCAGCACAGCCCCCGGACCAACGAGTTTCCAGAAGCTACCCGGATAGGCCGGCAAATCAGCCGGTTGATATGGCGGCAGATGCGCGCTTCCGAAAGGAGCGAGTCTCAACTTCAGGAACAAGCCCCGAAGCAAATTCCAATGCCCAGGACGTGACGTGATGGGCTTGTGACTGTTGTTAAGCGCATGGTTGCTGCCACATGACAGGCCCATCATCATCGCTGGCCCCGTTTAGCATTTCGATATTCGCGCTTGAGGCCTTTCTATTTGGCCGTTTGCTCGAGGTAATCGAGCAATAGATTGGCAGCCACTTTGGTGCCGACGAGCAGACTGTCTTCATCCACATCAAACTCCGGCGTATGGATCATCGCGGTGATGCCTTTGGCTTTGTTGCCAACACCGAGAAAGAAAAAGAAGCCTGGCACCTCTCGCGCCAGGTAGGAGAAATCTTCGGAGCCCATTTGCGGCGGCGATGAGAACACGCGATCAAGCCCGACGACGCGGCGAACTGTGGGAAGCATCTGTTGCCCGAGCTGGGGATCGTTGATGGTGACGGCTGCGCCTGGAATGTAACTCATCGTGTAACTGGCGCCAAAGCTCTCGGTCACTCCTTTGAGCGTTTGATGAATCATCTGTTCAACCATGCTGCGTGTCTGTTCGTTCAACGTTCGCACGGTTCCTTCCAGTTTGACTTCGTCGCTGATGATATTGAACCGGTTTCCCCCTTGGATGCTTCCGATAGTGAGGACAATCGGGTCTTGTGTGTTTGTGCGACGCGATCGAATCGTCTGAAGCGCAACGACCGCGTGAGCGGCCACCACAACGGCGTCTATGCCTTCATGCGGATAGGCGCCGTGTACCTTTTTGCCGCGAATCGTAATGGTGAAGCGATCAGCCGACGCCATGACGGGGCCGACATTGTAACCAATAGTGCCGACTTCCATCAGCGGCATGACGTGCAATCCGAAGATCGCTGATGGGCGGGGATTCTCCAGCGCACCTTCTTTAATCATCAGCAACGCGCCGCCTTCTTCGCCGGCTGGCGGGCCTTCTTCAGCCGGCTGAAATAGGAATTTGATTGTGCCAGGAATGTAGCTTTTCATCTGACTGAGCACTTCGGCCACGCCTAGTCCAATGGTCATGTGAACATCGTGGCCACAAGCATGTTTGACGCCGGGATGACGCGATTTATAAGGCACGTCAATCGTCTCCTCGATCGGCAACGCGTCCATGTCGGCGCGGTAGGCCACAACGGGACCTGGCTTGTCGCCTTTGAGCAGCGCCACAACGCCGTGCTTGGCCACACCGGTTTTCACCTGCAATCCAAGCTGACGCAATCGCTCGGCGATGACGCGGGCGGTGCGCTCTTCACGGTTGGAGAGTTCCGGGTACATGTGAAAGTCTCGGCGGGTCGCCACCAGTTTATCCTTCATGGCTTCGACCAGACGAGCAATTTGTTCAGTGGCGGCGGCGCGTTGACTGACCACCGACTGCGGCAGCATACAGACGATCAGAATGGCAATCAGACATGACTTGTTCACGGTTATTCTGACTCCTTCTCGATTGATTTCGTGCCTAGGAGGCCTTACAGTAGCAAATTTCCTCATCGCCTGGCAACAGTGACTAGCCGTTTCAGAGAAGAGTGCTCAAAAGTGGGAAAAGAGGAGTCTTGGCTGTTACCAGGTTTGGTTGAACACGGCCTTAGGGGACGGATTCTGTTGTTTCCGACGCTTTGGTCTTCAGGCTAGTCGGCTCAACTCACCTCACACTGCTTACACTGCGCTTGCGCTTTCTCCAATCGCTTTGGGCCTTATGTGCACGATGGCTCGCTGCCGACGCGTTTGATTTCCTCGGGCCATTCCTTAATTCCACACACTGTCGGAGGGATTCCCTTCTTTCAGGCACCAATGTGGAAACGATCACTCTGATGGCGACTGTATCATTACAAACGCAACACTCGCATCGGCCCACGCAGGCCGGCTTGGGCCAATTTTTTGGCCTGGGGAGAGTTTGGTGTAATTGCGATACGACCGTCGGTGGACACCCAGTAATAGTCGCCCTGGGTTATCTTGTTCAGTGCTGGGGCGTGGTTAGACAACCAACTTTTCAGCCATTCCAATTTGCCTAGCATGCCTGTGATGCTATGGGATGACGCAGGATGCACTTCTACCCACACGGCAACTTCGCTATTGCTGCGGCGAACTCCGATGCCGTAGTCCCAGCGGGGCTCGTTTGGATAGGACTCTTTGAGGGCACTGTCCAAATTAACACTTCCGCTCAATTGTTGAGGCTTGGTGTATCGTATGCGGGCGGCATCGTTGTCAGACAAGGCCTGCAATCCAGGCCGGTAATGGTGGCTGAGGTTCGAAGTTAGGTTGACCGCTTCCTGGAAGGTCATAATTCAGGTCTAGTTAACCATGTCGGTTCACCACGTCGGCCACGACCTTATTCACAAGCCCGCTGAATTCAGTGAGGCCTCCCCAGCCGGCTTCCCTTTCCTCTTCCGAGCCGGGGTCTAATCTAGAAATGTCCCTCGTTTGACCATCGCGGCCAAAGTAGTAGACTCGGACTTCTTTTTGTAGCACGGCGGAAGCGACCTCCTTCATCGGCTTCGTCTTGCTCACGTTGAATAGATCGAGCAAATCACTCGGTTCGACTTTGTGTTCGCGCATCATCTGCATTGCCCAAACTACATCGAGCACATGTGTTGAGTGGGTGGAGATACACACTCTGTACTCCCGCCACAAAAGCTCCATGATCAATAGCAAGACGACAGAGATGGCGTTCGGGTGCAATCCCATTTCCAATTCCTCGATGATGACCCAGTTGATTTGATCCCGTCGTTTTACTTTCGCGGCAGGCATAAGCCAATACAATCCCATTAGCAGCGGCACAAATTCACGTTGTCCTGCTGACCAAGCCAAATAGGGAATGGACTTGCTAGCATCACTCCGCCGCAACACCAACCGCTTTTGTGCACCGTGCCGATCAACGCGCAATCCGAATCCACCAAAAACATGTTGAGAAAGTAGATCGCGGTACTCCTTCTTAAGCCGATTCGTTTGGGGGAATAAGGCTTCCGCACGACCTAATTCCTGTTCCATGAGAATCCGAAATGTCTCGCTGAAATCCCGCACTGTGAACGGGTCTTCGCTCGCAAAACTTGTAAACGGACGGGGCCAGCCATTAGCCAATGAAAGCACCCGTTGCGCGGGAATGTAGAAGACTGTGTGCTTCTTCTTGCGGTTACGCACTCGCACCAGCTTTCCAGCATCATACGGTTGCCCATTCACCACAAGGGCGCTCGGAGGGGTGTCATTACGCCAAATCTCTTGCATCCCTTCGCCGAAATATACATCTAAGAAGGTCGGCAATGAGCCGCGCCAGTCAATCCCGTGCTTGCGCAATTCATCATGAACGTAGCCGATGTCAGCCACTAGCTTCAGGAACTGCAGAAAGATGCTTTTGCCGGTCGCTTGCGGGCCGACTAACACTGTCCAGTCACCGAACGAGATGTCCGCTTGTTGAATTGGTCCCAGGCGCTCTAATTTCAACGTCGAGATGTTCATTTGTTCTTTATTCTCTCACATGCATATTGCTTTTTCCAGCGGGGGTCAACGAACAATCGCAGCCACCGAATGCGCCGCCCTCGTGCTCAATTGATGTCAACCCTTATGCATATAGTCTGCCACCGTGAGCGTTGCCCTTGAAACAATGTTACAGTGGCAGCGAAATTGACAAGACCTGCAATGAGCCGGTAAGCTCTCGAACTTGCGACGCAATAGACCAAACTCATGAAAGAACCGCTGATACTACTACCCATGCGCTGGAACCCTGCGAAGGAAACTTTCTATCTACGTCGCCACTATGCCGAGGCCGTGTTTGAATCGGGCGGCATTCCGGTTTATGTTCCGCTGATTCCCGATGAGTCTTACATTGATCAGTTGGCATCGCGCGCCGATGGCATCATCTTGACGGGCAGCCAGAGCGACATTGATCCGGCTCGCTACGGCCAGCAACGGCATCCACGATTAGGCGACGTGCACGAGCAGCGGGATGAGGTAGACATGTTGCTCCTGAAGAGCGCCGAACGACGACATCTGCCTGTCTTAGGGATTTGCTTCGGGATGCAATCATTGAATGTCTATCGTGGCGGGACATTGATTCAGGACATCTCTGATCAGTTGGGCAGCCAGATCGAGCATGAGCAATCAATGCCCTATGACCACCCGTCGCATCGGGTGGCATTGTCTGCCGATTCGATCTTAGCTCAACTTGCAGGAACCACGGTCGTTCGCGTCAATAGCCTGCACCATCAAGCCGTTGATCGAATCGGTCATGGACTGCAACCGATCGCCTGGGCGCCGGATGGAGTTGTCGAGGCGCTAGTCAATACAGTGCCAGAGCAGTTCATGCTGGCCGTGCAATGGCATCCTGAATTGAGTTTTGCTGCCGATCCGTTTTCGCGTCGGTTATTCGCATGGTTCATTGAGCAGGTCAGGGAAGTTCGCCAGTAAAACCGAACAGATCATGTGGACAGAGTCAAAAGCAGAACATGTCGAACCCACCCGATTGGACAAGCGAGCTGTTGCTGTACTGAGCTTGGGCCATTTGGTCAATGATGCCTATTCGAGCACGATTTATCCGCTGCTGCCACTGCTCGCCGCGCAGCTTCGATTGAGCGAGGTTCAGGTTTTTTTCCTGGTGCCCACGCTTTCGCTGACCGCCGCTTTTTTACAGCCGTTGTATGGCTTCATTTCGGATCGGTACAGTCGCCGCATGTTTGCCGTGTTGGGGCCGGCGGTCACGGGCATCTTTATGTCCCTGATTGGCGTTGCGTCTTCGTATTGGCTGCTACTGCTATGTTTGTTTTTCGGCGGTATTGGCGGAGGCGCATTCCATCCACAGGCCGCTTCATTGGTCTCGCAATCAGGTGGTGAGCGGCGGCGCGTTGCGGTTTCCATATTTACGTCGGCAGGCACGTTGGGCGTTGCCATCGGACCTTTGATGATTGCTTATGTGGTCGGAGATAACGACCTGTCAAAGACCGTTTCGATCATTGGCTTCGGCGTCATCATCTCTCTCTTCTTGTATCTCTATTGCCCACCAATGAAACAATCGCCCGGCGACCGACCCAAGACGGGGTTTGATCTTTCCTTTTTGACCAACGCCGGCGCGCGTGGGCCGTTGATCGTCCTGTATGCCGTTTCTCTGAGTCGTGCTTCGCTGCACTTATTGATCGCTAACTTTTTGCCGTTCATTTTGCGAGACCAGGGTTACAGTTTGCAGGCGACAGGTGGAGCCATGTCCGCATTTCTGCTGGCGGGCGCGCTGGGGAGCTTTCTGGGCGGCGCGTTGGCTGAGAGGTTTGGCGAACGAAAATTGAATGCATTGTCCGGATTGCTGACAACCGTCTTCATCTGCTTTGGATTGTTCCTCCCCGGCATTTTGGGTCTAACTCTGTTTTTACTTGGGACCGCCTCGTTGATGTCAGTCATTGCCGTCAATGTGACGCAAGCGCAAGAACTGGCTCCGAGTCACACGTCAACAGTTTCAGCGATGTTGATGGGATTCGTCTGGGGTGTCGGTTCGCTGAGCGTTCCATTGATCGGACCGTTTGCCGCGACATGGGGATTTCGTCCGGTTTTATTGGTGATGGCTGTTGGACCGTTGCTGACGGGGTTGTGGGCGCTGAAGTTGCGCGAGAGCCGCACAACCCGCCGCGCTCGCGTGGATGATGTGTCTGTGGTCGTCTCCGCTGGCGCTGATTAAGTTCTGAGCAACCGTTCAGTATGATCACACTGGAGCGTCAAACGGCTGTGATTTCATCTTAGAACCTGTTCAGTATGATCTCACTGAAGCATCAGACGGCTGTGATTACCGGTGGGTCGCGCGGGATCGGTGCGGCAACGGCCCTAATGTTCGCCCAGGCCGGAGCTAATGTTGTGGTCAATTACTTCCAACGGAAAGAGGCTGCGCTGACGATTGTTGAGCAGGCTCGGCGTTATGGAGTTGGAGCCATTGCTGTCAAAGCCGATGTATCCAAATTGACGCAAGCGCGCCGACTGTTCAAAGTCGCAGTGGAGAAGTTTGGGCGAGTAGACATACTGGTTGCCAATGCCGGCATTTGGCACGGGGCGCCGATTGATCAACTGGATGAGTCATTGTGGGATCGAGTCATCGCCATCAATTTGAAAGGCGTCTATACCTGTTGTCATGTGGCTGCTCCGTTGATGAAGCAACAACATCGCGGGAAGATCATCCTTGTTTCCTCAACTGCCGGTCAGCGGGGAGAAGCAAATTACTCCTGCTATGCCGCCGCCAAGGGAGCCGTCATCAGTTTCACCAAATCCATTTGTGTTGAGCTGGCCCCTTTCGGCATCAACGTCAACTGTGTTGCGCCCGGCTGGGTTGATACAGAGATGGCGGCGCCGGCACTACGTGATCAACGACAACGACGACAAATTGAATCGCAGATTCCGCTTGGACGAGTCGCCGCGCCTGAAGATGTGGCCGGCGCGATTCTGTTTCTCGCGTCAGACTTGGCGCGTCACATCACAGGGGAAGTGCTCAATGTCAATGGTGGCTCAGTGCTCTGTGGTTAAACTCCCACTGCGAGGCGATGCCCAAAGAACGATAAAGACGACGAGATTCATCACCAACCCTCAAGCAATAACCACGGATTGGACAGACTCACACAGAGTCTTACGCCAAGTGTGAAGGGAAAAGACCAATGCTCATGGAGCCAAAAGCATGCCCAGAGATGATCTGACCGAGCGGGCATCTGCGATCTTCACTCGCCATTTGGTATGTGGCCCTGCTGGGGCTTGGGGGGCGGCTCGCTATGCAAGGCTGTAAACATGTCGGCTCGCTGGGACGCACTCATACCAGACGCGCACACAAGATCGGAGACGGCCGCTTGGGCAGTTCTATTGCTGCTCTCCGTCTCGCTTCATCACATGGGGCCTCTCTTTGGCCTATTGTACGAAATTAGCCTGCGGAACACATGAACGACGCGAAAGAATTTTTTCATCCTTCGTGGCGTATGCGAAACACATGGATGAGTCCCCGAAACACCAAAGCCGATGCCTCTGCGTCTATGTGCTGGTCATCAAGCCTCTCAATCGTTTCTCAGAAGCGAAGCACCACGCCGGCTCGAACGCTCAGCAAGTGCTGTGGTGAGCCGGGCAGGGGATAGTATCCGCTGCCTCCCGTGCGGATGATCTCATCACGAAGCTCTACCCGCAGACCTAGATTTTCCAGAAAGTAATACTTGAACCCCCCACCCAGCCGGATCACCACTTGACCTTCGATCTCAGTAAAATCGGTGGAGGTTTTTCCGATCCCTGCCGTGACATAAGGAATGAATCGTCGGGTTTCATCGGCTGGCCGGAAATGATAGAGCGCAGCCACCTGCGCTCCAGCGAAATCATCTCCTCGGATATAAAACAGCTCGAATGCGCCTTCCACGGCCAGATGATCCGTCAGATGCCGGGTATATGCCAGGGTGCAGGCTGGCGCGGAGACACTCTTTCCACCGCTCAGCACTCCACCACCGCCGGCGGAAAGACTCACCTCATTGTTTTGCGCCCAGGCAATCATAGGACATATAACCGACAAACAGCACGCTGCTAAGAAGTTTAGTGTCACTCTTGTGAAACTCACAACGCTCTCCTTTCGGTCGGCGTGGCCAGAAAGATCGCGGAAGCAACCGTGCCTCCCGTCACTTCGGCAGTGAACGCCACCGCGTTGGAATCGTCGAGCGAGAACCTGGCGGTGAAAACCATGGGGGATAGGATTGGGAATTGAATGATCCTCACATCGGGGGAAAAACGAGAGAAAATACCGCCGCCGGTGCCGGGCGCTTCTTGCCCCTGTAAGGCGACCGGTAAGATCATGTCGCCCACTGCCAGAAAGAGTCTTTCTTCAAAAGAGAAGGGATTCGGAGCCCTCGATGGCAAGGTTGCTTGAAAAGCAACTGCGTCGTTATTGTTGATCAGCGGTTGAAAGAAGCTAATGAACGTTTTGCCGGCAGTGCCCGGCGCAATCTCTCCCGTCAATGCGATCGGCCTGATCGTTCCGTTTCTGGCGATAAATAGCCCCTGACCGCGACTTCCCCCTTCAATGCTGGCCTGGAAGACGATTGAGCCATGATCATTGATTGAAGGAGCGCCAAAGTTGGAAAACCGACCACCACCTGTGCCCGGCGCCACCTGGCCGCTCAAGACGACCGGCGTGATCACGCCTCCTGAAGAGACAAAGATGCCGCTACTGGCGCGACCGCCCGTGAGCGACGCGCGGAAAGCCACAGCGCCGGTATTATTCATCGAAATGCGTCCCGGTGCCTCTGGCCCAGGTCAAACGGAAAGAGAGCTGGTATTTCGAAGAATGCTGGAGTGCCAAAATCGGAGAACAAACCGCTATCAGTGCCTGGCGCTGGTTGACCGTCTAGCGCAACCGCGTTCAGGCGGCCGCTGGCGTGCTGGAAGATGCCGCCGATAAATTGAAATCCTGGCTCGAATGAGATTCGGCGAAGGTTGTAAACCGAATGGAACGCCACCTCGTTTCGATTGTTCAATGCGGGCGGTCCAAAGAGTGTCAGCCATTGGTTGCTCGTCCCTGGCGCCGCCTGACCACGCGCGGCTAACTGCCGCAAACCAGCATCAGTAAAGAGATGAATACCTGAACCGGTGGGAGGCGGAAGCGACGGGAAAAATTCAATTCGCCTGAAATCCTGTACGAAAAAGGCAACGCTTCCATGCCGATTTATGGCCGGGGCACGTACGAAAGCAATGACGTTATCAGGTAAGATTGGTTGACCTGGCAGAGCGACCCGCCCGAATCCTTCGTCAGAGGCCGTATAAATTCCGAAGCCATTGCCGGGAACGAACGCGACAAAAGCTAGGCCAAATTGACTGAGTGAGACATCGGAGAATTCAGCAAATGAAGCTCCTAGCGGCAGCGGCGTGAGCGTAGTGACGACGGCGTGACGACGGTTGCCGGAGATCACGAAGATGCCACTGGCACTACCGCGACTTGTTGTCGCTCCGGCTCTGAAGGCAACTTCACCAGAGTTGTTTAGTGACACGAAAGGTTGAGTGAGCACCGAAGGAAAAATGAGAGCACCTTGAAGAGGAAAGGTGAAGTGCGAGAAGCGGCCTTCATCGAGGCCTGGAGCTTCCTCCCCTTGGAGAGCTATAGCACGGAGCGTCCCTGCTGAGGCGAGAAAACAGCCTTGTTGTGGCGACCGAATGTCTGTTCCGAAAGCAGCGGAGAACGCGACCTCGCCGCTGTCATTGATGGCCGGTGGGCTCATCAATGGCAAGAACCGACCGCCGTTTGTCCTCGGCGCATCACTCCAAAACGCATTCTGATATGCTCCTGACTTTATCTTTGGAGTGCGCCGGCAGAGCGAAGCGACGACGGCGCTTTCGCCCCCAACGCCACCCACCAGGCCAAAGCGGCGTCGCGCCCTTTGGGGCTTGCCGCCGCTCTCCACATCGCATGCTCTTGCGTTCCTGACTTTATCTTGGAGTGCGCCGGCAGAGCGAAGCGGCGACGGCGCTTTCGCTACCAACGCCACCCACCAGGCCACAGCGGCGTC
>JANWZE010000083.1 GCA_025054955.1 Blastocatellia bacterium
TGATGGAGCAACCGTCGTCCACGCGCTGATAAAGGTTTTTCATCACATCGTCTGTTGGGCATGATTGGCGGTTGTGGTGGTAACAAGAACCGCTCGATGCATGATTCGTGTCGAAAATAGCTGGGGCTAATGGCCCGGCAGCGGGTGATATAGCACAGGACAGTTGTTTGAACTTCATGACAGTGAAAAAACAACTGGCCTCGCAAGTCCATTATGATCAAGGCCTCCCCCACGTCGCTTGAATGAAGAGCCGGTCTGGGCACGCCGTTTGCTCATGGGGCAGCCAGACAACGCTACTGATTCATGTTCATGTCAGGGGGCGCTATGGTGAAATCAACGATAACGTCAAAGAGACGCATAAGAGGACTTACTCGACGGGAGTTTGAGGCAGCGCAGCGACGTGCCTGCGATATATCCCGGCGAGATTTTCTACAAGGAGTTGGATTGGCCGGCGTGGGGCTGATGCTGCGGTATGCCGCGCCGTCGCTAGCTCAGACCACGTCTTCGGTCACGTATCGTCAGTTTGAGGACGTCTACCGCAAAAAATGGACGTGGGACAAAGTGGTCTATGGCACGCATGGCACTAACTGCGCGGGCGCATGCGCCTTCAAGGTCTATGTGAAAAATGGCGTCGTCTGGCGCGAGGAACAGCAGGCTGAATATGGCGCATCGGGCGACGCGCCGGATTACAATCCGCGCGGCTGCCAGAAAGGGTTGTGTCACTCCTCGTACATGTACGGGAAGCAGCGCATTCTCTATCCGATGAAGCGGGTTGGTCGTCGTGGTGAAGGGAAGTGGCAACGGATCAGTTGGGCGCAAGCTTGCCGCGAAATTGCTGACCGTTTCATTGATGTCTGCATGCAGTACGGGCCGGACTCTATCGGCATGGGCAGCGGCACACAGATGGTCATCAAATTCGGCACATTGGCGGCCTTCTCGCGCTTCGCAGCCGTCACGGGGATTTCGGTGCCGGAATACTACTCGGGCGTGGGTGATCTTCCCACAGGCGCGTACATGACGTTGGGCACGCCGACCGTCGGAGATACGATCGCGTCAGTGTTCAAATCGAAATACATTCTCATCTGGGCTACCAATCCGGCAGCGACTCGCCTGCCCGACGCGCACTTCTTCTGGGAAGCCAAGTATAATGGCGCGCAAGTGATCGCCATCTGTCCTGAATTTAATGCAACCGCGATGCACGCTAGCCGATGGCTCAATCCCAAGCCGGGCACAGACCTGGCGTTGGTGATGGCAATGATCCATACGATCATTGAAGAAAAAGCCTATCAGCGCGATTACCTGCTCGAGCAAACCGATTTGCCATTTCTCGTACGGACTGATAACCACAAGTTTCTCCGCCAGTCCGATTTTTCCGCCGATGGTCGGCCTGACGTGTTTTACGTCTGGGATGAGCGAACCGGCCAACCGGTCAAAGCGCCGGCCACGGGGCCAGCCGATGAAGCAACGGCCACGTTATTGCTTGGTGACATCCGCCCCAGCTTAGAAGGCCGATGGAACGTACAGACGCTGGATGGGCCTGTGGAGGTCACGACGGTCTTTGAGATCGTTAAACGCAAGGTTGCGGAACAAACTCCTGAATGGGCAGCCGGCATAACCGGCTTGAATGCGCAGGTCATCCGACAGATCGCTCGTGAATTTGCGGCGACCAAGCCAGCCATGATTTATACCGGCTATCAAGCGTGCAAGTGGCTTCACGGCGATCTGATTCACCGCGCCATGATTCTGATGTTGTCACTGACGGGAAACATCGGGTATGAGGGCAGCGGGCTACAAATCCTCAACTCGGTCAAGACGGACGGGCTGTTTGGCTTCGCATTTGCTCAGATTGGTCCCAGTTTTCGCATGTTGTCAGGCACCACGTGGGATTACGAGAAAGGCAATATGAAGCAGCTCAATGAGAAGGTCTATGGCCCGGAGCTGGCTCGCATGATCGAGTCGCACTACCAGACCAGTATTCAACGCAACTGGTTTCCTTCCTATGCGAAGAATGGTTGGAAAATGGGGCTGTTCGCTGGCAATGGCAGTCCAGGGTGGGTTGCTTCGGCAGCCCAATGGCGCGAGCACGCATTTGATAAGCTGGAGACGATTGTGGTGCTGGCGCCCGACATGGGATTCGCAGCACATCATGCCGACTACGTGTTGCCCATTGCCCATCATTATGAACGAGTAGACATGATGTTCCATGCGCGTCTGCCCTACATTCAGGTCCTTGATGCAGCCGTGCCTCCATTGGGCGAATCGGTGGACGATTGGACAGCGATGTATCGGCTTCTAGCAGCGATCAGCGAGCGAGCCAAGAAACGCCGCATTCAACCGATCGAAGATGTAGTTGACGGGCGCACCTTCAAACGCGATTTCACCAAATACCTTGATCTGTACACCATGAACGGAAAGGTCAAGAGCATTCGCGATGTGATTCAATTTGTGCTGGACAAAACGCCGGGGCTGCCCAAGTTGTCTGTGGCCGAACTGGCTGCCAAAGGGATGGTACGCGTCAACGGCTCCGATTCGACGCTGTGGGAGTCGCCCGATTCTCCGTTTCACACGGACATGCCTGACAGCGTTGTACGAAAGCGACCATATAAGACGATGACCCGACGGCAACAATTCTATTTTGACCACGAGTGGTTCATCAAAGCGGATGAGACGGTGCCGACGTACCACGCGCCGCTGCGGCTGGAAGGCTACCCACTGCGATTCATCATGGGGCACGCACGCCATGGCGTTCACACGATGTGGCGAGATCACCCGCTGTTGTTGCAATTGCAACGAGGCGAGCCTGATGTGTACGTCAACGACCAGGACGCCGCGCAACGAGGCGTGGCCGACGGAGATTGGATTCGCGTCTTCAGTCCATCAGGCGAGTTCATCGCCCGTGCGCATCTGAGCAGCGGCATTCAGCCAGGCATGGTCTACATGTATCATGGCTGGGACCCGATGATGTTTCCTACACGACATAATTTCTCCTCTGTCATTTGCACCGCCGGATTGATCAAGCCGACATCGTTGGTTGGCGGTTATGGGCATCTGGGGCATCGTCTGTTGCAGTTTGCGCCGAACCAAACGTATCGGGACTTCACGGTGAATTTTGAGAAGTACGAGCGCCCATCCACCACACGGAGGAAATAGACTATGGAAACAACCTCTGTCGCAGCCGACCTCACCGTGAATGCCTCAGCGCAGCGTGCGACACAAGCTCGCTGCCTGGTGTATGCGCTTTTCTCCCAACTGACCGCTTCACCAAGCGAGACCCATCCATCTGATCGCTGGTCGTCGGTCAACCACTGGACTGACCTGATGATGAAGCTTGGAGCCGAGCTGCCTTACCACGTGGATTTTTCTGAGCTGGGTCGAGCGGCACGCGGGTTGACCGATGCTGAGGCCGAGCAGTTAGCCGACGAATATGCCGCTTTGTTTGAGATCGGTTCTGACGGCCCGCCGGTTCCCATCCGTGAAGGGTTGGCCGAGCAGCACCCTTGGCCCGCCCGCGAGGAAGTTGCGCGATTTTATGACTTCTTCGGATACACGCTGCAGCAGCCATATCAGTGGCAGTTTGACCACTTGGCCGTGCAGCTTGAATTTGTGCATTACCTCATTTACCACGAAGAACACTCAGAGGATGTCGAAGAAGCGCGTTCCTATCAACTCGCTCAGTGCGATTTTGTGCTGCGCCACATTCTGAGCTGGTATGGGCAGTTGCACGATGGCGTGATGCAGCATGCCACCAGCGACTACTACAAAAGCCTATTTGCCGTGTTAGGCCATTTCTTACGGGAGGATTTGGCCTGGCAACAAGCCAGATTACATGGAGGAACCCACCGATGAGTCGTCAGATCGCCATGGTGTTAGATTTGAATAAGTGCATCGGCTGTCAAGCCTGCACAGTCGCCTGCAAATCGCTCTGGACCGATGGAAACGGCCAGCAGACGATGTTCTGGAACAACGTTGAGACGATGCCCGGCCCAGGCTATCCGCGAAACTGGCAGCAACTAGGCGGCGGTTGGGAGGCGGGTGAAGTGAAATTCGGCGATATGCCCTCCAAGGAAGATTATGGTCAGCCGCTCACGCTCAATTACGATGAGGTCTACCGCATGGGCACCGATTCCTATCTGCACGCCAAAGAGACGATGCTCTGGGGACCGAACTGGGATGAGGATACGAGCAGCGGGGTCTATCCGAATAACTACCACTTCTACCTGCCGAGGCTGTGCAATCATTGCACCAACCCGGCATGTTTGGAAGCGTGTCCCGTGAAGGCAATATACAAGCGCGAAGAAGACGGCATCGTCTTGGTGGATCAAACCAAGTGCCGCGGCATGCAATTGTGCGTAGCTGCCTGCCCATACAAGAAAGTTTATTTCAACGAATTTATTGGCAAATCGCAAAAGTGCATCTTTTGTTTCCCGCGCCTGGAACAAGGCGAAGCTCCGGCATGCGCCCGTCAATGCCCCGGCCGATTGCGGTTTGTCGGTTACCTGGATGATGAGGCTGGGCCGATCTATGCCCTCGTCTACAAATGGAAAGTTGCGTTGCCACTGCACGAAGAGTACGGCACACAGCCGAATGTATTTTACGTGCCGCCGCTATTGCCGGATACTTTCGACGAACAGGGCCGATTCAGCGATAAGCCGAGGATCCCACTGGAGTATCTGCGCTCGCTCTTTAGTCCGCGCGTTGATCACGCCCTGGCCACATTGAAAGCCGAGATGAGCAAACGACAACGCGGGGAACCATCAGAGTTGATGGACCTGCTCATTGCTAAGGAGTGGAAATCGCTGTTTCACATTCGGACGGTCAAGCACACGGCATCGTCGTAGTCATACAAATGCCGTTGAAAAACAGCATATTCAGTTGCCCGGGGCTGCTCCCTTAACCACTTTCATGGTTCGGGCGTGCAATAGCACATGGGCGATTCCTGACTTCATCTTGGCCAAAGCGGCGTCGCGCCCTGCGGGCTTGCCGCCGCACTCCAAAACGCATTCTCATCCGCTCCTGACTCTCTCTTGGAGTGCGCCGGCTGAGCCAAGCGCCGACGGCGCTTTCTCCAAATAACCATTTTCATCCTTCGTGGCGTGCGCGAGCATGAGGGCGATTCCGTTGAGAATGTGGCGCAGCCGTTCCGCCTGTGATCCATCCTCATCGTTTCTCCTGCGTCTCTAGGGGCAACATGAAGAAACTCATTTGTTGAGTCTTTGTTCGATTTTCGCCCACGAATCGCGCAGCGGGACCGTTCGATTAAACACCAGCTTGTCAGCCGTCGAATCAGGATCAACGCAGAAGTACCCTTGTCGCTCAAACTGGTAACGGCTGCCGACGGGCGCGCCGCGGAGCGATGGTTCAACCCAACAATCCGTCAGCACCTCCAATGAGCGAGGATTTAAATTTTGAGTGAACGATTGCCCTT
Organism: Blastocatellia bacterium; assembly: GCA_025054955.1. Lineage (NCBI taxonomy): Bacteria > Pseudomonadati > Acidobacteriota > Blastocatellia > Blastocatellia bacterium. Next base: position 5,426 of record JANWZE010000083.1, read on the forward strand.
CCGGCACCGCTTCCGGGTCAGGTGTGAGAAACAATCGGTCATACAATCGGACTTCGACTTGCTGCGCGTGCGCTACTGAGACCCAGTGGATCGTGCCTTTGACTTTGCGCCCGTCGGGCGACTGGCCGCCGCGCGATGCCGGATCGTAGGTGCAATGCAATTCGACGACCTGGCCGGTTTCTGGGTCTTTGACGACATCAACGCATCGAATGAAGTAGGCCCACCGCAGCCGGACTTCGCGGCCCGGCGCTAAGCGGAAGAATTCTTTCGGCGGGTCTTCACGGAAATCATCCCGCTCGATGTACAAGACGCGCGAAAACGGCACGCGTCGCGTGCCCATACGCGTCGGACCATCAGGCAAGTATGGGCACTCAAATTCCTCGACTAAGTCTGCCGGATAGTTATCAATCACCACGCGCAACGGGCGCAGCACGCCCATCACGCGCGGCGCGCACGGATTGAGTGCGTCTCGCACGCAATGTTCCAGCAGAGCCACGTCCACGACATTCTCTTTTTTGGCCACACCGATGCGATTGCAAAAATCCCGAATCGCTTCGGGTGGATAGCCACGCCGTCGCATGCCGGAGATGGTTGGCATGCGCGGATCGTCCCAGCCGCGCACGTGTCCTTCCTGCACAAGCTGTAACAGCTTTCGTTTGCTCATCACCGTGTAGCTGAGATTAAGGCGGGCAAACTCGATTTGTTGCGGACGATGCGGCAGATTCAACGCTTCGAGGAACCATTCGTAGAGCGGCCGATGGTCTTCAAATTCGAGCGTGCACAGCGAATGCGTGATGCCTTCGATCGCATCGGATTGACCATGTGCGAAATCATACATCGGGTAGATGCACCATTTGTCACCCGTTCGATGGTGTGACGCATGCAAAATGCGATACATCACGGGGTCGCGCATGTTCAAGTTGCCCGACGCCATGTCAATTTTGGCGCGCAGCACGCGGGCACCATCAGGGAACTCGCCGGCTCGCATCCGTTCAAACAGATCGAGGTTTTCCTCAACCGAACGATTGCGATAAGGACTTTCCCGGCCCGGCTCGGTCAACGTGCCACGATAGGCTCGAATCTCCTCAGCGGAAAGGTCATCCACATAAGCTTTGCCGTCCTTGATCAATTGAATGGCAAATTCGTAAAGCTGCTCGAAGTAGTCCGAGGCGTAATACTCTCGGTCGCCCCAGTCAAAGCCAAGCCAGCGCACGTCTTCCTTGATAGCTTCCACGTATTCGCGTTCTTCCTTAGTCGGATTGGTATCGTCGAACCGAAGATTGCACAGTCCGCCGAATTCTTCAGCCACACCGAAATTCAAGCAGATGGATTTGGCATGGCCGATGTGCAAATAGCCGTTTGGTTCAGGCGGGAATCGCGTGTGAACACGTCCGCCATACTTGCCGCTTTTGATGTCTTCGATGATGATCTGGCGGATAAAATCGGTTGGCGTTGTCTGTTCCTTCGCACTCATAGTCAGTCTCATTCTCCATCAATGGTGTCAAGCCATCGTCATCGTCAACGTAGCGTCGTCAGGCAGGCCGAGCGTTATAGAGGGCTTCTTCATCGTAAGCCAGTTGCATGCTCCGGTTGAATCTTGAACAACACGCGCACTTCGTTGGGACCGCGGTATGGATAGCGCTCGACGCCCAGATATTTTTGCGCCAGCCGATCAATGTGCTGGTCGGCGCCCTCTTCAGTGATCTCAACGACGCGGCCTCTGACTTCCACATAGCGATAAGGATTATCTGGGTCTATCAACGAAACTGCAACGCGCCCGTCACGGCGCATGTTGCGATCTTTTTGTCGGCCTTTGGCCGTGTTGATGAGGATGTGCTGACCGTCGTAGTCGCACCAGACCGGTGAGACTTGTGGGCGACCGTCAGGCATGAGCGTAGCCAGATGAGCAAACGTTTTTTTGTCAAACAGGTCAAGGTAGTTTTCCAAAGCTGTTGGATACATCGTCAAAGTCCTCCTCTAAGAATGTGGCACAGGCGTTCCTGCCTGCGCTTCATTTTCATGCTTCGTGGCGTGCTGTTGTAGAGGGACGATTCCCTTAAGAAGGTGGCACAGGCATTCCTGCCTGTGCTCAATTTTCAGTTTCTCCCGCGTCGTTACCGGCGACATGAACAATCTCTCACTCATTTGAGAGCAGCAGGACGGACGCCGCTCATAACCGGACGAGCTGTGTGAGGTGACCGCAACGAAAAAGGCGACGATCACGATTGCGGACCTGAACCGAATGATCATGTTGTTCAATCCCTGAAATGAACCAGGCGCACATTCTATCTGCGGGCGCTGGAGCAGAGCAAGGTGTACACGGTTCCGTAGATCGTTTTAAGCGCGCCGGCGAAAGTTTTAGGCGAAAGGAGATTCAGCTTCCGCGTCCCTTTGCGCCTATGACGTTGAGGCAAAAAATCGCAGACGCCAACGTTGGAGCCGTTGCCCTCTCAATCTTGCTTGCGTGCCGTTGTGCACATGATTTTGGAGTGAACCAGCTATTGCTCTTAAAGGCTCCTGTGTCAATCTTGCTTGCGTCCTCGTCATGCGTCGCTCTATAGTGCCGACTAGCGACATGCAAGCTGGGAAGCACAGCCGGACAGCGGAAGCGATGGCCATTATTCGAGCGATGGAATATCGTGGCCAGGAACCTGCCAGGCGCATTTTGACAGACCCATGGGCAGAGCATTTCATTCAGAGTCATTTCGCTCGCCGATTGGTCACGCAGCGGCTCAGCGCGCGCCTGCTGTCGCTCCTGACGGGCCTTTGGATTCCTGGAGCGCAGGAATACGCGCTGGCGCGCGCGCGATTGGTAGATGACCTGACTCTGCAATTGGCCACACAGGGGCTTAGACAACTGGTGATTCTCGGCGCAGGATTCGATACGACCATCTTCCGATTGCAAGACAAGCTGCGTGGCGTGCGCGTGTTTGAGGTGGATCATCCGGCCACGCAACGCGTCAAAATGGCGGCGCTGAGCCGCATTGACACACCGGAGAATCTGCACTTCGTTCCGGTGGACTTTGAGAGCGAAAATATCGCTGAGCAATTGATGATGTCCGGATTTCAGCGGAAACGATTTTCGCTCTTCACATGGATGGGCGTGACATACTACCTGACGAATGAAGCCGTCGCTGAAACACTCACGCAACTGGCCGGCCTCTGCGCGCCGGGCAGTCATTTAATTCTGGATTTTGCCAGTGAAGCGGTGGTGGCCGGAGCAACAGGGGGCCGCGCCGCTCGCATCGGGCTGAAGCAAGCCCGATGGTTGGGTGAGCCTTTTCTGTTTGGGAGAGATTCGGCTCAAGCAATATCCGATCTGGCCGACTTCGGATTCGACCTCATCACCCTCTATGATCAGCGCAAGTTGCAAGAGCTCTACTGCCCGCGCGGGCGCGCGCCGGTTGATTTCATGTACATCGTGTGGTGTGTGCGCCGCGATTGAGCTGGGGGTTCTTGAGTCTGGTGGAATGAGTCGGTAGAATCTGGCCGCGCATGAATGAACTGCTCGAACTGCTGCGTCGCTACGGCTATCAATTGATTTTCGCGAACCTGTTTCTGGAGGCCATCGGACTGCCACTGCCGGCAGCGATCATCTTGCTCGCTGCCGGCGCGATGTGCGCCGTCGGCTGGTTCAACATCTACGGGGTGATGCTCACGGCCATCGTCGGCATGCTGCTGGGCGACGTGCTGATGTACTATCTGGGACGAACGACGGGCTGGGCCATACTGAGCCTGCTGTGCCGCATCTCGTTGAATCCCGAATCATGCATCATCAAATCGGCTCGGACGTTTTATCATCGTGGCAGAACGACATTGCTGTTTTGCAAATTCCTACCTGGCCTGAACACCGTTGCGCCGCCGCTGGCCGGCAGCCTCAACATGCGGCTCGGACAATTCGTCTCGTTTGACCTCATTGGGGTGACATTTTACATTTCGTTCTACACGCTGCTCGGATTCCTGTTCAGTCAACAATTGGAGCGCATCGGTCGAGGCTTCATGGAAGCGAAAATGATCGTCGCTGGGACGCTGATTACCGGCCTGGCAGGTTACGTCATCTATCGCCTGCGGCGTTACACAAAAGAACGCCTTTACCGCGACGTCCCGCGCGTGAGCGTTCATCACCTGAAAAGACGGATGGAACAAGCCGGCGACCAGATTGCCGTTTACGATGCGCGCAGTCACGGTTACTATGAAGCGCAGGCTGTGCGAATTCCCGGATCAAAGCGGTTGGAACCGGCCTTCGTCATGCAGATGATGCCAACACTGCCGCGAAATAAGGAGATGTATCTTTACTGCACCTGACTGCGCGAAGCGACGAGCGTCCGTGTGGCGCATATTCTCCGTGAGCATGGATTCGACGCCTATGTCGTCAACGGCGGACTCAGGGCCTGGCGCCGCGCCGGATATGAGACCGAGCCGGTTCCCCACGAAGATCGTCTGGTGTTGCCGAGTTTTTCCTGAATGACCTGTTCTCGCTTTTCAAGCTGACCAAACAGGCGAGACACGAAGGGATTTTGCTATCAATCCATGAATCATTCAAAGGCGGTCAGGTGTGACCGGGGGAACAAGCGAGATATGAAAGGATTTTGCTATGGCTGGCGCGCGCGCTGCGTGCAACCAGTTTGTTGATTCATCCCGATGAAGACGATGCGATAAGGAAAATGAAAGTGGACAGCGAGATCGGCCAGTTCTGGATGCTGCCGTATTCGCGCGAGGTCATCGGCTGTGAACCCGCGCAGGATGGAGACCAGCCCATCGTGGCGAATCAAGCGATTTCGCGTGAACATGCGCGAGAGCATCCAGAAGCTATAGTAAGCCAGCGGATGACGTCGCAGGTCGTTGATGAGCAACGCCACGCGGGCTAACCGGCGCGCATGGCGTAACAGCCAGACGGCGTCCTCATCCGACAAGTGATGTAAGAACTCTGAGGCGATCACCAAATCGAACGAGCCATCAGGAAACGGCCAGCGCAGCGCGTCGGCTTGAACCACATCAATCTCCGGAAATTGTTCGAGCTGTTCTGTCGCAGCTCTGATCGCGTGTGGATTGGCGTCCAGCGCGACGATGTGAATCGGGATGCGCTTGTGACGAGCCGCTTGAACAAGGGCGCGAGGAATGTCCGCTGACCCGCTTCCCAGGTCGAGCACGCTCACCGGTCGTGTCGCCAGCCGTTCGATCAACGGCAGCGCATGTCGCAGCAGCGCTCGCGTTCCGCCCAGAAACCGATTGACTCTTTGCAAATCATCATAGGCGCCGCGAATTTCTTCCTCGCTGAAGTCCGTCCCATCCATGATTTCCGATTCGGCGCTGCGCTGCGAGAAGTTCGGAAACAAGCTCGGCATGGGCGCAAGTATAGCTTCAGGCGCCCGGTCGGACAACGCGACTCACGGTGAAACTGGCGACGCGCTCCGCGCTGCTTGCGCTTAGCGCTCAGTCTAACGGGCAGGCTGGCATGAGATCGCTTCTTTGTCTGAATTGTCACGCTGGCTGCGTTTGTGATACGCTGCCTGCTCACGACGGACTCGATTTGTGGGAGCTGACTATGAACTCAGAAATTGACCGCCTGATGAGACAGTGGGAACGGATTCATCAACACACGACGATGGTGATGAAAGCAGCGCCGGATGACAAACTGGAATGGAAACCAGTTGAAACGGTGATGAGTCTTGGTGAATTGTTGCGTCACCTTGTTTCCGCCGAACATTTCCTGGTCACGCTCTCGTTGACCGGACAAGGGCAACGACCGAGCGAGGACCTGAAGCAATACACGGTTGCCGGGCTGGTCGAAGCCTTCGATCAGCAGCATCAGCGGCTGGTCACGCAGGTTGCTGCGCTCACGCCTGAGCAGTGGAAAGAGACAATTCATTTCAAGGGGCAGCCGATGTCCCGCTTGACATTGCTGTGGGGACTGACCGAACACGAAGTTCATCACCGTGGCCAACTGTTGACGTATCTACGACTGCTGGGCATCGAGCCGCCAGCCATTTATCACTAAGAGAATCGCGCAGCGTAACGAAACATTATGATCTATTGCTCAATATGCGGGCATGAAACAGTAGAATCAGCCAAGTTCTGCACGCGCTGCGGCGCGCCGATGACGCCACCACCGACTGAAGCGCCGACGCAACGATTCACTGAGGAAACACAACCAACAACGGCGCTGCCCGGACGACCTACCGGACAGACCTATACGCCTCCGGCCTATGGCTCCATCATGCCAACGAGTGGCACATCGGAAATGGGCAGGGTAGACGTGGCCGACTGGCTGGCTAAGGGCTGGCGAATTTATCGGAGCGATGCTGGCACGTTCAGTCTCTCTGCGTTGGTGATGTTTTTGCTCTCGCTCTTGTCGCTTGGCCTGTTGATCGGACCGCTGACAGCGGGGTTCTATCGCATGGTGTTTAAGAAGATGCGCGGTGAACAACCACAAGTTGGCGACCTGTTCAAGGGAATGGATCGGTTCTGGCCAACGGTCTTCGCCTGGGTGATTCAGTTCATCATCTTCGCCACCATTAGCGGCCCGTCGTGGGTTGTTGGTTCCGGCTCGGCCTCCGTTACTTCTCCATTGACCGCCGGTCTCTCGTTACTGCTAACGCCGTTGGTGTGGAGTGTGTTTATGTTCGTCTATCCGCTGATTCTGGAGCGGCAGTACGATACCGCTCAAGCGCTCGAAGTAGCTGGACGGCTTGTCTTCTCACATCGGGCTGTGTCGTTCTGGGTGGCTGGATGGATTTTGTGGTTGGCAACCGTTGCCGGATTCTTCCTGTGCGGCGTCGGCGGATTAGTGACGATTCCGCTGGTGCTGTGCGCGATGGCTGTGGCCTACTCGCAGTTCTTCGGTCTGCCGCCCGCTCAACCCACGCAACCATTTTGGAATCCGCCACCGCCGCCTTCATCATGGATGGGGAGATGACGAAATTTGAGCAGAGAGAGTGTCGCACAACGCCTGTGGTCAAAGCGACCCTCGCCGCTGGAGGCGCTCTTTGCTCGCTGCGTGATAGGGGGATGTTATGACGAAAATTGAGCGTGCCATTCTGAACGTGGAAAAGCAACAAGCAGCAGCCTTCAATCGAGGCGATTTACAAACGGTTTTGCAAGCGTTCGCCCCAACGGTCGTCTGCTTTTCATCAACGCAACACGCGCGCGTGACAGGACGCGCGGCCATGCGTCGGACGTTTGAATACTACCTGAAGCAGGCTGACAAGGTGACATACACAATCACCGAGCCTGTCGTTCAAGTCTATGGCGACACGGCCATTGTCAGTTTCTACTGGACGGTGACGCTCAAGAGTGGCTCCAAGCGTCAAACCATCGAAGGGCGCGGCAGCCACGTGCTCAGACAACAGAACGGCTCATGGCAGATCGTGCATGAACACTTCTCGCGGGCGCATCACGGGTAACGGGTGAGTCGGCTCAGGCGCACTTTTGAAACCAAGCCTGTGAAGATTGCCTCGCCTATCTTGGACAGATCAAAGCAGGGTTTCCGTCCGAGCTAAGACCAATGGCCCGGAGAGCAGCCATCGTTGATGAAGCGACAGGCACTCGCCCAGGCGCTCAAACTCGCCACGTAACGATGAAAAATAAATCCTTTATGCAGGCATTTCGTGGGCTATTTTTCGGGAGAGGCAGCAACAGAATGTCCCAAGCGGCCGGCTCCGATTTTCTGTGGGCACATTTGTATTAGAGCAATTTTCAATGCCTTTAGCATGGTGGCTCCGCATCTTTCGGGCTAATGCACGGTGGAAGCGTGCGCTCCCAGGGTAAATTCATTCACAAACCGCTCGAGTTCTGCATGCTCCGCTCATGTCCCATCAGCCGCGTAAGCGGCCTGCAAGAAGGTAGCCGGACGTGCAACGTCTCCAGCAGCAGTGCGAGCCAGCGTGGCGCGTTCAAGACGCGCCAGAGTACTGCGTTTGTGGCCAGCGATTGAACAGCATGAACGAGCCAGTGAGAGAACGAGATGGCGGCTGTTGAAGGCGCGAGGCATTGAGGATGACGGCTGCCAGACGTTGCGCGTCTGGTTATCCTCTTGCGGCGGCTAACGACGCCGCTTCCCAAGATCGCTCCTCGAAAATAACCATTTTCATGCTTCGTGGCGCGGGCGGAGCGTAGGGCGATTCCTGTGAAAATAGCCCACGAAACACGCGAAGGTCACGGAAGAACTGCATTTTCATCGTTCGTGGTGAAGGTGTGTTGGGCAATTGGTCGTTATCCGGAGCCGATCCATAAACACGCCGCAGCGCGGCGGCCCGATTGTAGCTCGGCGTTTCAACGCCGAAAACGTGCCATCGGTCCATATCCGACGTCGCGTCAGCGACGATTGAACGTTGGCCGGAGAGGGACTCAGCCGTCGGTCACGCGACGCTACGCTGGTGACAACTCCGCGTACCGTGCACTGAAGTGCACGGTTACAGTCAGTAGGCCGCTCCGCGGCCATTGCATGATCAAACTCACGATTCGTGCACGGTCTCCTTTGAAAATAGCCCACGAAACAGACGAACGACGCGAATGAATTCTGTTATTCATCGGTCGTGGCGAGCTTGGGATTATGAGCGATCCGATCAAACAGGAATTGCAGTTTCGTGTGCAGCCCAAAGCGACGCAGTAGAACATGCCAACAGACGCAACTTGCGCAGGGCCAAACTCAAATTTCCTGTGCAGCCCAAAGCGACGCAGTAGAACATGGGTTAACTCCCAGGAGGAAATGCGTCGCTTGGGCTGCAACGGGCGCCTCGGTGACTACTTTTCCCGGCGCGCCTCAGACAAGTTCCAACAGGCGCGCCTGATTTAACCACACGAGCAAAGTGATGCCAACCCGAGCATCAGGGGCAAGGCAACGCCGTGCATGGACGTGTTTTGAAAAACAGGGTAATCCTGCCAACCGAGAAGTTGTCAATATTACCCGATACTGCACCTGTTTGCCCTGCTTCATCACGAGCGCAGATCAATAATGTATTCGATCCAGCTTTCAGAAATGAGCCAGGAACGGTCGCAGTGAAAGTCGCCGCACCTTCGGGGAAAACATCTAGATTACCCACCAGCCGACTACTGTTCGGATCAGCGTCTAGATCACCACAGGTCGTGGTTATGGGGTTTATGTACACAGAGTTGGTGCCCAGATTCACCCCGTTCGCTCTCATGATCAGAACGGCCCTCTGCGCTGTATCCAGGGTTGATGGGAGCGTGAAAGTCACTGTACGTGAGCTGACGCTATCGCTCAAACTTGTTGTCCCGTTCAGGATGATCACGTAGTCTGCGCCCGCAAGCGCCGATGTGTTGAGCGCCATCAGCGCAAGCGCACTGAGGAGCAGGGCTCCTACGGTGTAGCGCGTGCGAGTTGATTTCGTCGGTTTCATGGTTTCCTCTCTCCTTTTTCTGGATTTGGGTTCTTCCCATAAGGTTAAAGGTTGGGAACGCGGCTTGTGGCCTGAGCGACGCGGAAGAACCGTGGGTTGGCTCCCTGTGGGAGCGCGTCGCTTGAGCCGCGAGCTTCCCGCTGAAAAAAATGAAGCCGAAAAATTCGAATCATGAGAGCCCAGTTGTTTCATCTCTTCTCTCCCAGGCGGCCTTCGTCCAACGAATCCGCACAGATGAGAAGTCGCCCGTCAGGTGTGTCGGTGAAGTGCACCTTCTCTGCTTCCACCCACCGGTAGATGGTGCGCCGGCTCACCCCAACGACGCTGGCGACCTCTTCGGCTGTCAGCATCTTGACCTGCCGCGCACATTGCTCGCACCAAACTTGAATCGAACGCCTGCCCCGGCGGCTGACCAAGACTCGCTCGGTCTCCGCTATGATCTCTGTCTTCTTCTTCATCCTCGCGCCGCTAGCCATTTCGTTGCCCCTGCTCTGTTCGTTTGGTTGTCACTTCACGGTGAGCATATCCAAAGCGCGGAAGTGAAGTCTTTAGAAAGTTGTGAATTTGTTGTGAACAAGTTGTCAAAGTGGGTATGAACAAGCTTGTCAAGCAGCTTTGCGGGTTTTGGAAATGAGACTGGACCGGGGTCATTGTGAAGGTTAAACATTTCATCTGCCTTGATGAGGTCGAAGATAACCTCATTCGGAAGCACAAGGTTGAACCCGATGAGGCTGAACAAGTATTTTCAAATCTGCCTCGATTCAAGTTCATTCAAAAGGCTTCGCGCCTGGTGAGGACGTTTATGCCCCCTTAGGAGAAACGGATGCTGGGCTGTACCTGGTGGTCTTCTTCATCTCCAAGCCCGATCAGGAAGCTTTGATTTGCGCGTGATATGACGCACAAGGAGCGACCAAGATATGGCAAGAAGTAATAGCCAAAAAACAAAGAGACGATGAGCCAGCCTCTCTGGAGCCAGGAATCTTCGTGAGCTAGCTGATTTTTGGGATACGCACGATTTAACAGACTTTGAAGAGTACACTCACGACGTCGAGCTTGAGGTGGAGATTGAGTCGAGGCGTCACTATGTAACTATTGGCCCGGAGATCATGGAGAACTCACGGGAGCAGCGCGAGCGCGCGGACTGTCAGCGCAGAGTTTAGCCAATGTCTGGATTCAGGAGCGGCTCAGCTCCTTGACTGGATAATCTCTATTAAAGGCACAAGGTTATCTCAGCAATCGCCCATGAGCTCCGCGCTCACCACGAAGGATAAAAATGGTTATTTTCAAGGGAATTGCCCACGTGCAACAGAACGCCACGAACGGTGAAAAGACAATTCTTTCGTGAGGTTCCTGTGTTTCGTGGGCTATCTTCAGAGGAGCCGTTAAACCAGCAATGAGCGAGCTTGTCAAGCACGTTTGGCAGTTCTGTTGAGGAGACGGAACCGCAGTCGTCGAAAAGTTAAACATTTCAGCTAGCTTAATCAGGCTAGTGCTCGCTCTCTGATCAATATCGGGATTAAGAAGCGTCTCTGCTCGGCCTGATTTTCAGTCCGCGACTGAGGGCGCCGGCGCTTCTTCTTCCTGGCTTCAGTTCGATGTATAAGGTGGATGCTTCAGGATGGAAAAATTTTTGCTGGGTGAAGGATTTTCCCAGTCGATTTACGTCTTTTATTAGCGAGGGCTGATCATGGGAGCAAAGATTTCGATGGAACACATGATTGGAGTAGGTAGGACATGTCAGCCGCCAAACGAGTCGAACGCTCGCCGGCGATTTATTGCGCCGGTTCGTTGACCCAATCATCACTGCTTGAAGGAGAGGGTTCGAGCAGAGGTCATCAATCAATAGGAGTATGAGCAAGAGGGTCGGACATCTCTATGAATTTGGCGCCTTCCAGGTGGATGCCACCGAGCGCGTCTTGCTGTGCGATGGAGAACGTGTGCCGTTGAAGCCGAAAGCGTTTGACACGTTGCTGGTGCTGGTGCAAAACAGCGGCCACATCTTGGAAGTCAACGAGCTAATGGGAAAAGTCTGGCCAGATGCGATAGTAGAAGAGAACAATCTGCGGCAAAGTATCTCAACGCTCAGGAAAGTGTTCGGCGATGATCTGGATGCGCCCCGCTACATCGAGACGATCCCGCGACGCGGCTACCGGTTTATGGCCCCGGTGACGGAGCGATGGGAAGAACCGGATGAGGTGCTGCTGGTGGAGCGGACGCGAACGCAGGTTGTCATTCACGAAGAGGTGAACGTTGAGGACCCGGAATCGAGGAATGAAAACCAGCGTTCCGAATCTGGCGCTGCTGACTCTTATCCGTCACCTGCAATCTCGCTGAGCCGTCTTCAATCTTCAATCCTGAATCCTCGATCGTCACTCCTCGGACTTCCTGTGCTGCTGCTGGTCGGGGTGAGCGTAGCGGTAGGACTTTGGCTGTGGAATCAATCGAGTCGCTCGCAGGTTGATACGTCGGTCAACTCTATTGCAGTGCTGCCATTCAAAACGATTGGCGACGAGACGGAAGATGACTATCTCAGCCTGGGGATGGCAGATGTCTTGATTACCCAGCTCAGTCACCTGCGGAGCGTCGTCGTTCGACCAACCCGCGCCATCATGAAGTACCGGGAGTCGGAACAAGACCCGACGGCGATAGGTCAAGCCTTGCGGGTCGAGGCTGTGCTGGAAGGAACGGTTCAAAGAACCGCCGACCGCGTTCGCGTCACGGCACGATTGGTCAATGTCCGGGACGGAACGGCGTTGTGGGTCGGGAAATTTGATGAGCCCTGGGGACACGTGCTGACCGTCCAGGATGCCATTGCCCGACAGGTAACCAACACGCTGGGTTTGGAGTTAAGCCGTGAGGAGTGGCTGCGGGTGAGCAAAGGATTGACCGCGAATGCGGATGCCTATCAGCTCTATCTCAAAGGCCGATACTCTTGGAATAAGAGAAACGACATGATCAAGGCCGCCAGCTACTTTCAGCAGGCGATTGAAAAAGACCCACACTTTGCGCTGGCCTACGTCGGTCTGGCTGATTGTTACATCATGGGGGATCGCGTGACGGCTTCGCTTGGGCAGACTGCAATTAGCAAAGCCCTTGAACTTGACCCCACGCTGGGAGAAGCTTATGCGTCGCGGGGATTCTACCTGATGTTTCAAGAGTGGCGATGGGCGGAAGCGGAACAGTCGTTCAGGCGGGCGATGGAATTGAGTCCCGGCTATGCAACGGCGCACCAGTGGTATGCCTATTATCTGGCGTTTCATGGGCGGTTGGCTGAAGCCAAGGCGGCGATGAATCGAGCGTTGGAGATTGATCCGTTATCGCCCAATTTTCACGCCGATCTGGGGCAGCTTCTCTATTTCGAGCGCCAGTACGATCAGGCCATCGCGCAATGCCGCAAGGCGCTGAGTCTCGATCCAAACTTCTGGTTTGCGCATCAATACCTGGCGAGTTTGTATCTGAAGACGGGGCGGCATGCCGAAGCGCTGGCGGAGATTGTTGAGTCGTACCGACTCACCTCACCAGACCTGAGCAATCAAGATGGAATAGAGATTTTCCGACGAGCCTTTGAATTGGGTGGGATTAAAGGGCTGATGCGGGCGGAAATTGGAATCGTCAAAAAAAGCTCTCCGCAACCCTCATATTTCATCGCCCGGAATTACGCTCTCTTGGGCGAGAACAACAAGGCGCTTGACGGGTTGGAGAAGGCTTACGAGGCGCGCCACTTCTTCATGCCGTTCATCAGCGTCGAACCAATGTTTGACTCGCTCCGC
>JANWZE010000084.1 GCA_025054955.1 Blastocatellia bacterium
GTTATTGGCGCTCGCTATGCAATGGCTGCGCTGGCTGAAGATGCCCGCATCCGAACAGGTGTGGTGTTGACAGGTTATATTGCCACGGAGAAAGAAAAAACCTATTTGACGACTCAGAAAATTCCCATTCTGTATGTGACCAGTCGGGGACATGCGCGGGTGACGCAAGCTCTGCGCGAGTTATACAACCTGACAAAAGGTCATGGCAGCGAGTTGATCATTTATGATGGTGGAGCCATTGGTTATCAACTGTTTAAGCTCGACAAAGACTTGTTAGGACGAGTCGTGCGCTGGATGACGGAGAAACTACAATGAAACTCAGGATATGGTTCAGCGTTGTTGCGTTGATTCTAAGCTGGTTGTTGACACAACCGAAAGCTCACGCAGCAGAGATACCCGTCTCCTTCAAGACGGAGGATGGCTGGACGATTCATGGAATGCTTGGTATTCCTCAATCCATGACGGGCAAAATCCCCGTCGTGATTTTTCTCCATTCCTACGAACACGACAGCAGTGCATATGGACAATACCTCTATCCAGGGTTGGCACAGATCATTGGCGGACAGGGCGTGGCGACCTTGCGATTTGATTTTCGTGGCCGAGGAAAAAGCGCGGGGGCGAAAGAATTGAGCACGTTTAGCCCAGAAGAGTTATCGAGACTCTATCTGGACGTGCGTGCTGCGCTGGTCTTTCTTGCGTCGCAGTCACAGCTTGACACGTCACGCATCGGCCTGGTGGCCGAAGGCCAGAGCGCCGAGGCAGCCGTGATGGGGTGGAGAGGAGATGATCGAATCAAAGGGCTGGTCTTGATTTCCGGCAGATTAAGTGAAGCAGCGAAGCAGGAAATTGCCCAGCACCATCAAATCCCTTTGTATCTAATCGTCAGCCAAGAGGACCGCCAGAGCTTCCGCGATATGGCTCATGCGTATCAGCTCACGCAGAGTCCATTCAGCCGCATTAGTGTGTATAAAGACGTTGGCGTGGGAACAACGATGTTCAGCGTCTGGCGCTCGGAACGCCCCCAGGATAAGCCTCTCGAGGAAGGATTAGCTGAATGGATGATCGAGCGGCTGAATTCCGCGGGTGAAACACAAGAAGTATCATTTCAGACCGAGGATGACTGGATACTACATGGAACCTTAAGAACGCCTAGTGCCTTATCTACTAACGCAAAGACGCCAGCCGTCATCATGCTTCATTCGAGTTTTACTGATCGCCACGTTTTTGATCATCTAGCTAAGCTAATGGTGCAGCACGGACTGGTCGCGCTCAATATCGATACGCGTGGACGAGGCCGAAGCATCAATCGGGGCGTGCTGCTAGAATTACCGCCTGATGAGCGCAGTAAAACGATGTTGGACGCCAAGGCTGCGGTGAATTTTCTCGCGTCCAAATCCTTTACAGGGCCAATCGGTCTAGTGGGGCTGGATCGTGGGGCGTCTTACGCGTTAGCTGCTGCGATTGGCGACCGGCGTGTGGGCGCGCTCGTCTTAATGACGACGCTAATCGCCTCGAAAGAGCGAGAGGAGATTACAAAGTTAGACATACCAATTTTCTATCTGACGAGCAAAGAATTGGAGAAGGTCACCAACAGTTCAATGACGCAAGCGTATGCAGTGACACGGCATCGTGGGAGTCGCTTGCTTGTCTATAATGGCGGCGCGCTTGGTTACGATCTCTTTGAAATGGATGAGACGCTTGAGGCTACCCTTGCTCAGTGGATGAAAGAACAATTGTCTCGATAACCTGGACGCGTAGTCTGTCCAATTGATTTGCGCGATGAAAGAACTGCCGGTGACGCAGAGGGTCCTCGGTCGCGTGCTGCAAATGCAGGCAAGCCAGCATGGCGACCGTCCCTTTCTCGATTTCAGGGGCGAGGTTGTTGTTTCCTACAAGCAACTTGATGAATTCGCTAACCGGTTTGCTCATGGTTTCTTGAAGCGGGGAATTAGAAAGGGTATGAAGGTGGCCATTATGCTGCCAAACTGCCCTGAATACCTCTACTGCTGGTTCGGCTTGGCAAAAATCGGGGCCGTTATGGTCCCCATCAACACGGCGCACAAGGGCGATTTGCTTCAATATATGCTCAATCAGTCTGATGCTGAAGCGGTCGTCACCAATATCGAATTATTGCCACGCCTTCGGGCGATTGAGCACAAGTTGGCTAAGACCAGACAAATGATTGTACACGGCTGGCAGGGTGATTTTGAGCCCTTGTCAATCAAGACGTCAACCTTGGCTGAGTTCGTGAAGGCGCCAGCCGAGTCGCCGCATGTTGAAGTACGTCATTCAGATCCGATGAGCATCCTGTTTACCAGTGGTACAACAGGACCGTCAAAAGGCGTGGTCATGTCGCACCACTATTACTATCACGCTGCGAAAACGATCGGCAGTAGCATGGGTGATGGTCCGAATGATGTGCTTTACACATGTTTGCCTCTGTTTCATGTCAATGCCCAGGTGTGTACGGTGCTGGCTGCTCTGCTATTTGACGCGCGCGTGGCTATGTACGAGCATTTTAGCGCCAGTTCGTTTTGGCATGAGATCCGCCGTTCGCGAGCAACGGTTTTTCTGGCGCTTGGCATGATGGGCAATATCCTCTACAAAGCGCCGCCACGTTCAGATGATGCCGACAACCACGTGCGGCTGGCCATGGTGGTCCCACCGCCAGAAGACTTAGCGGGGTTTGAGCAACGCTTTGGGCTGCAGGTTGTCTATGAAACATTCGGCATGACTGAAGGGATTGTTGCCCCGCCTGTTATAACCACCCCACGTCGTCCGGGCTGTTGTGGCAAGCCGGCAGCAGAAACTCAGGTCCAGATTGTTGACGATGAGGATAACCCTGTTGGACCGCGTCAAATTGGTGAGATCGTGATGCGGCCCGCTGAGCCTTATACAATGATGTCTGAGTATTACAATATGCCCGAAGAGACGTTGCAATCATTTCGCAACCTATGGTTCCACACGGGCGATCTCGGCTATATGGATGAGGATGGCTACCTCTATTTTGTCGGTCGCAAGAAAGAGGCCATCCGCCGCCGTGGCGAGAATATCTCTGCATTTGAGGTCGAGCAAATTGTAAACCAGCATCCGAGCGTGCTCGAATCCGCCGCCATTGCCGTTCCATCCGAATGGAGCGAGGATGATGTGAAGATTGTTGTGGTGCTGAAAGAGGGCGAGCAGTTGGAGCCTGAAGAGTTGATACGTTTCTGCGAATCTCGCATGGCCTACTTTATGGTTCCGCGTTACGTTGAATTTCGCCATGAATTACCGAAGACGCCGACACAACGAGTCGAGAAGTACAAATTACAGGCCGAAGGTAATGGGCCAAAGACGTGGGATCGTGAAAGGGGCGGTTATCGGTTAAATCGCTAGCAAACAATGCCACTGACCGTCGCGCACTGGGTTTATGCTGGATTTGTCATACTCGTTGTAATGACGATGGCCATGCGGCGTGATCCGCTGATCCCGTGTATCATTGGTGCGTTTACACTAGGCTGGGTTATCAAAGGAACATTGCTTGGTGCTGTGCAGACGGTCTTCATCTCCAGTGTTGTGGCAACACGTGAATTGCTCGATATCATTTTGGTCATTTCGCTGATTGTTGGCTTGACCGCTGGCCTGGAAAGGATCGGGGCTGACCGGTTGATGGTTGCTCCGGCACAGAAATGGATGCGGTCGCCCGAAGTCGCATTCTGGGTTATCGGTATTGTGATGTTGGTCGCCTCATATTTCATCTGGCCATCGCCAGCGACAGCGTTGGTTGGCGCTGTGCTCGTGCCAGCGGCCAGAGCGGTGGGACTGCCAGCCATCTCGGTAGCCGTAGCGATGAATCTGTTTGGACACGGCATCGCCCTGTCAACGGATTATGTCATCCAAGGTGCTCCAAATATTAGCGCTAAAGCAGCAAACGTTCCTGTGGAGGCAGTGATGCGAGCGGGCATCCCACTGATCGGGACCATGGCCATTGTAACGCTCACGGCGGCGTTCATCGTGGCTCGTCGAGATATTACCCGAGCAGCATTAGGTCAGCCCCAATCGGATGAGACAGCCATGCAGGATCTCCTTGAAACCTCTTCCACAGGTGGGGCCTGTCATCAACCCACCTCCATCGCTCGCATCGCGGCCGTTGTGGTGCCACTGAGCTATCTTGCGATCGTGGTGGTTTTGACCTCATTTGGCATTCGTGGCGCAGATGCAACGGCAATCATCGGTGGCGTGACTCTACTGCTTCTGTCTATTTTCACGTTGCTCAGTCATGGATTGGATAGCTTTGATCTGATCACAGAACACTTAATCAAGGGTTTTAGCTTTGGCATGAAAGTTTTCACGCCGGTCATTATCATCGCTTCATTTTTCTATCTCGGCTCGCACGAAATTGCGCGGCACGTGTTTGGCGAATGGGGTCGCGGTTTGCTGTTTGATCTAGCCAGTGCGCTGTCAGCTATCTTCTCCCTGAATCGTATCACCGTCCCGTTGATAGAAACAGTCGTCGGCGGCATTGTCGGGTTGGTCGGATCAGGTTTCAGTGGGTTGCCGCTGACAGGGTCTTTGGCCGGTGCCTTTGCAGCAGCTACGGACTTAAAACCGGCGACGCTTGCTGCGCTCGGTCAGATTGCCACAGTATGGGTCGGAGGGGGCTGCATTATTCCCTGGGGTGTTATCCCGGTCGCTGCTGTTTGTCGCGTTTCGCCTCAGGAGCTGGCTGGCAAAAATTTCATTCCGGTCATGCTCGGATTGCTGGCCACAACGGTAGTTGCTGTGTTCCTGGCGTGACAGCTTCATAAGATGAACGGTCCATTCAAACGGAACGTGGTTATTGCGGGTGTTGCTGAATCCGATTTAGGTCATGATATTGGCCTGACTATTTTACAACATCAAGCATTAGCCGCTAGACGGGCATTGGATGATGCCGGGCTGAGCAAGCACGATGTGAATGCGGTGATGGCCGTGGATTTTCTCGGGCTGCCCAGCCTTCAAATTGCTGAATACTTAGGGATTCAGCCGCAATTTACCGATACGACGGTTACTGGAGGGGCTGCGTTTGAAAACCTGGTTGAACATGCGACGCTGGCGATTCACGCGGGGTTGTGTGACGTCGTGCTCATTACTTATGGCAGCACATTACATTCAGATCGCCGGCGTGTAATCGAAAGGGGCGGCATTGATCCGCGCATGCCACCTACACAGTTTGAGACACCCTATGGTGACTTGTCCCCTATTTCTGCCTATGCTCTCGCCGCCATGCGGCACATGCATGAATTTGGCACGACAAGTGAACAGCTAGCACATGTCGCTGTTTCTACACGACAGTGGGCGATGATGAACCCTCAGGCCCTCATGCGCCTGCCGATCACAATTGATGATGTGTTGGCGTCACCGATGGTTTGTAGTCCGTTGCATAGGTTGGATTGTTGTGTTATGACAGATGGCGGCGGCGCCATTGTACTGACTTCCGCCGAACGGGCCGGCGATCTGCGACGAGCTCCAGTCTATGTGATCGGCTCGGGGTTTTACAGCACTCACCATACGATCAGCCAAATGCAGAATCTCACCACAACAGGCGCAGTCGTTTCGGGGCGTCGAGCGTTCCAGATCGCCGGTGTGACGCCTGATGATATTGACGTGGTTCAGATCTACGATTCTTTCACTATCTCCGTAATATTGGCTGTTGAAGACTTGGGATTTTGCCAGAAAGGCGAAGGTGGAGCATTTGTTGAAAATGGACGGCTTGGCCCTGATGGTGATCTGCCGACAAACACATCTGGCGGTGGACTGTCATATACGCATCCAGGCGCGTTGGGTTTATTTCTGATTATTGAAGCCGTGCGTCAATTGCGCGGCGAATGTGGGGCAAGACAGGTGCCAGGCGCTCAATTGGCGCTTGTGCATGGAATTGGTGGTTGGTTGTCCAGCCATGCCACACTTATACTGGCGAGGTGAAACACATGATAGATGAGCGGCCTTTACCCAAACCTGATCATGACTCTGAACAGTATTGGGCGGCAGCCCGGCGGCACGAATTAGTGTTGCAACAGTGTGAGGCATGCGCGAAGTTTCGATTCTATCCGCGGTCTGTCTGTCCAAACTGCTTGTCTGACCGATTTCAATGGAAACACGCCAGCGGTCGCGGTTCGGTTTATTCATTCACAATCATCCATCGTCCGCCTTTGCCAGCGTTTCGCAATCGTGTACCTTATGTACTCGCATTGATCGAGTTGGAGGAAGGTGTGCGGATGATGACGAATATTGTCGAATGTCATCCGGCTGACGTTTATATTGGAATGTCGGTCGAGGTGACATTTGAGGATGTCACAGAAGACATAACACTGCCTCAGTTCAAACCATTGACACAAGGAGGACGTTCTTGAAGATCGCCTTTGACAAGCATTGTAGTATGTTGTTGGTTGGTACATTCCTTGGATGTGTTGTGCTCGCGCTGGCTCAAGGCTCTTTTTATGCGCGACGCGATCTCACGGTCGGTCATTACCCAACAGCGGTCGCCTCGGCAGATGTCAATGCTGATGAGAAATGGGACCTGGTTGTGGCCAATTACGGTTCAGGGACTGTGTCTATCTACCTGGCAAGTGGGAATGGCCATTTCCACGCGCCGATCAATGTGCGTGTTGGAGGCGCGCCGTCATCCCTTGCAATAGCTGATTTCAATAAAGATGGTCGTACGGATATAGCCGTGACGAATTGGATCGAGAAAAAAGTGATCATCTTGACGTCAAAGGCGAGGGGAGAAGGATGGCAGGTTCAGGCAGAGTATCAGGTGGGCATAGGCCCTACGTCGGTCGCAGCAGCGGATTTCAACGGTGATCGTCTCACCGATCTGGCAGTAGCCAACGGGTTTTCCAATGACGTATCAACTTTATTGGCCGATGGTCGAGGTAGCTTGCAACCAGCTACACGATGGAAGTGTGGGAGTGAACCCCGGTCAGTGGTAACCGCAGATTTCAACGGAGATGGAGCTGCCGATCTGGCCGTGGCCAACCGGCGCTCCGCCAATGTTACGATTCTGCTTGGCAATGGACGGGGCGGATTCAGTCCAACAGACCAACTCGGTGTTGGGGATAACCCAATTTCGATTGCTGCTGGCGATGCAAACCAAGATGGCCGAATTGATCTGGCCACCGCTCATTTGAAATCCGGATTTGTGTCCGTGTGGATCGGGGATGGCAAAGGCAAGTTCATCGGACCACGCTCGTTCAATACTCAGATGGAGCCATCCTCTGTGTCCATGCATGATCTGGATTGTGATCAGCGCTTGGACCTGATTGTTGCTAACCGTTTCTCTGGGTCGGTATCAGTATTGCTTGGCGATGGCACAGGGAATTTTACCGAGGCGAAAAACTATAAGGTTGGTGATAGCCCGCTCTCATTGGCCTTGGCTGATCTCAACCAGGATGGCTGGTTAGATGTCGCCGTAGTCAATCGGGATTCAGAAAACCTCTCAATTTTACTAGGCGATAGAGCAGGTGGGCTGGCGGTTAGCACGAATTTTGCCGTCGGAGATTTCCCCCGTGCACTAGCTGCCGGGGACTTGAACGGGGACGGGCATACTGATTTGGCGGTGACTAGTTTCCCTGACAAAGTCGCTGTGATTTTGGGAGATGGTCAGGGTCGGTTTGGTTCACCAGCAATCTATCAGGCGGGTGATGGCCCACGCGCAGTCGGCATTGCAGATTTCAACGCAGACGGTCATCCCGATTTGATCATAGGTAACGAGAACTCCGGCGACTTGTCGTTATTAATTGGTGACGGCAAAGGGGCTTTTGCCGCCCCCGTGCACTTCAAGACAGGAGCCGGGCCGAGTTTTTTGACGGTGCAAGATTTTGATCGAGATGGCCGCTTGGATGTGGCAGTGGTGAATCGTGATTCTGATACGATTTCAGTGCTGCTTAGCAATGGACACGGTCAGTTCGCTGAAGCAGTCAATTACCGCGTCGGTCGCGGCCCCAGCGGCATTACGGCTGGCGATTTCAACAATGATGGAATTGTTGACCTTGCATCGGCTAATCTGTTTTCACACAATGTCTCGGTTTTGCTGGGCAGGGAAGGCAGTCGCTTTGCCGAGGCGGTTAACTTCGCAACTGGTCATGGGCCATTCTCCGTCGCAGCGGCCGATTTCAATCGGGATGGCAAACTGGACCTGGTGACGGCCAATACTGGGTCAGGGAATGTTTCTCTTCTTCTTGGCGATGGGCGGGGACACTTTGCTGCTCCGCGTCACGTGCCTGCCGGAGAAACGGCGGCTGTGTTAATTTCCTCTGATTTTGATCAGGATGCAAATCCTGATATAGCGGTAGCCAATTTTGGTTCGGCGACCGTAGCTGTGTTGATGGGCAACGGTCGCGGAGGGTTTGCGCTGGCAGTGCACTACGGTGCCGAGGCAGCAACCCGGTCTGTCGTGGCTGCCGATTTCAACCACGATGGGAGACCGGACTTGGCCATTGCAAATCGTGATTCTGATACGGTTTCCATTCTCATCAATGCAGCAATTCAGTAGTTTCTAGGGGGATAACACTGTGCAGATAGACACCACGAAAGATGCAAATGAATTGCCAATATCGCAGACTCGTGTTTTCCTCTGCACCTTCTGCGTGTTTTGGTGAATTCTCTTTTCAGGAAAGGGGAGCGAGATGAAAAAGGAGAAAGTCAAAGTCACTCGACGTGAGTTTGTGAAAAGCGCGGCAGCTGGTAGTGCGCTACTGATGGCCAACAATCCGAATGCTATCATCGCAACTCCGACGGCTGCTGATATTGAGAAAATTGAGCAACAACGAGGTAAGCAGTTCATTGCTGATTCGCAGACGCATATTTTTTGGCGCAAGGAGGGACATGTCAAAACGAGTGAACGCGGCTGGTGGTTTCTCAATCAACTGGACACGTTCTATAAAGGTGCGTATGGGCCACAGGCCAACGTCAGGGAACTGACTCAAGCGCGCTTCCTGGACTTTGTGTTTCGGCAGAGTGAAACAAGTGTCGCGTTCTTGAATGTGCTAGCGCTGAAAGGGTTCTATGGTGGCAAGCACATGCTTACGCCGGAAGAGGCCGTCGAGGTTCGCTCGATGATGCCCGATCGCGTCATCGTACTCGGTAGCGTTGATCCGGGCGAAGGCAAGCGGGCGCTCGATGATCTAGAGCATCAGGTCAAGAATCTGAAAATCACCGGCCTCAAACTCTATCCGGGGGATTACAACAATCGGGGCTGGTATGCTGATGACGAAAAAGTGGCCTATCCGCTCTGGGAAAAATGTCGCCAGCTCGGCGTCAAGTACGTGGCCATCCACAAGGGACTGCCGTTCTCTATTTTTAACGCCAAGTATTGTCATCCCGAGGACGTTGATCAGGTGCTCGATGATTTCCCCGATATCAATTTCGTCCTCTATCACTCGGCTTATCCCTATATTGATGAATTGACGATGATGGCATTTCGACTCACCGGTCGGAGGAAGAATTTGTATGTGGACCTTGGTGGGCTATTTGCTATTTTGATGAAAGCTCCGTATGAGTTGGGTCATACGTTAGGCAAGCTGCTCAAATATCTTGGCCCTGATCATATTCTCTGGGGTTCAGACGCGCCGATCACTGGTTCGCCACAACCATTCATCGACTTTTTCCGCGCCTATCGTATTCCAGAGGAGTTATGCGAGCGGTATGGTTATCCGCAGATCACCGATGAGGACAAACGGAAGATATTAGGCGAAAACATTGCGAGATTGTTCAACATCAACATTGAAGAGAGAATGCAAAAGATCGCCAGCGACATAGTTGCACAATCGAGGGAATTGGTGACTGAGTAATTTCGGACATGATTGAATGTGACTTCAAACAACTCGTCTTTGATCAACGCAGAAAGATCGCGCAGATCACACTTAATCGCCCCGACGTGCTCAACGCGATGAGCCTTGAGTTGTACACAGAATTGGCTGATGCGATTGAGCTGGCCAGCGCGTGCCGGGATGTGCAGGTAATTGTCATCACGGGAACCGGTCGGGCATTCTCCACCGGCGGCGATTTGCGACAGGGCGATGTGATCAATCGCCTTGAGCCGAACCTGTTCGCTCAGGCGTCAAGCCGGGTGTTCAAGAGCTTGCTCGCTAGTGAGAAGACAATTATTGCCAAGGTGAATGGGATCGCACAGGCGAGCGGCGTGTTGATCGTCGCCGCGTGCGATCTAGCCATTGCGTCCGATCAAGCCACATTCAGATGTCCTGAAGCATTGGTCGGATTGTGGGAGCCGTATGGGCCGAAGCTATTGCCGTTAGCTATCGGCGTCAAACGAGCTAAATATCTATTGCTCACCTGCGACAAAATCAGTGCCGTCGAAGCCGAACGAATGGGGCTTATCAATTGTGTCGTTCCTCACGCTGAACTTGACCGGGTCACCGATGAGTTGATCGAGAAAGTGTTGGCCGGTGGACCGATGGCCCGCGCTCAGTTTAAGCGGATGATCAATGAGCAGATCGGGGACTTCGATCCTACTGTTGTGTTAGACGCGCTCTGTTCCGACGAAGGACGTGAAGGGATGGCTGCGTTTGTCGAAAAGAGAAAACCGAGGTGGCGGGAATAACGATGTCCGAACATAGGCAAATTCCAATCAAAGCAGGCCTATTTGAGCTGTTGGACGATGGTTTTCATCTGATCGGCAGTCGTTGTCGGCAGTGCGGCGAAGTTACGTTTCCGGTTAACGCGTTTTGTCCACAATGCTGCACTGAGACAACAGACCGCATTCCATTGAGCCGCCGTGGGGTCTTGTATAGCTTCACCATACAGCGGTTCAAACCGCCGCCGCCGTATCGGGGGCCAGACCCATTCATGCCGTATGGAGTTGGAATGATCGAGCTGCCTGAAGGGCTGCGAGTGACAGCGATACTTGATGAAGCAGACCCAAACAAGCTGCGCGTTGGTATGCTCATGGAACTGGTCATTACCAAGCTATTTGATGACGAAGAGGGCAACGAGGTGCTTGGTTACAAGTTCAAACCGTTTGTCAGTGATTGATATGCGAGACGTGTACGTGATCGGCGTGGGACTTCATCCATTCGGACGATTCGGCGAGAAGGATGTAATCGAGATCGGGCGCGAAGCCGTTATCAATGCTCTTGATGACTCAGGCCTCAGTTGGCGCAAGGTCGAGGCGGCGTACTGTGGCACCGTATTTGCTGGCCCGATGGCCGGCAACAAGGTGCTCGCTCGCGTTGGGTTAACGGGTTTGCCAATCATGAATTTGGAAAATGCCTGCGCCAGTGGCGGTTCGGCCTTGCGCGCTGCCTATCAAGCTATCGCAGGCGGTTTCTGTGACGTTGCGCTGGCCTTCGGAGTCGAGAAAATGCCAAAAGGATTCATTGCGGGAAATCCGAATGATTGGTTTGCCGTGATGGGGCTCGCCGTCAATCCACAATACTTTGCCCTTAAAGCCCGTTGGCACATGGCCAATTTTGGCACGACTGAGGATCAGTTAGTGCGAGTGTCGGAGAAAAATCATCGCAATGGCGCGTTGAATCCGTATGCGATGTATCAGAGGGTGATGAGCGCTGATGAAATTGCCAATTCGCCGATGGTTAACGATCCGCTTCGGTTGTTGATGCTTTGCGCTCCCAATGAAGGTGGTGCAGCGGTGCTGTTGGCAACGAAAGCCATCGCGCGACAGTGTTCAACAAAACTAATTCGCATAGCCGCCGTCGTGCTCAAGTCGCCACTCTACGGCACAGCGGAGGTTCCTCATATTTGCGTCAGCGCGCGGATTGAGGCGCCAACAGTCACCATGACGGCTGCGCAGGAAGCTTACGAGCTGGCCGGCATAGGGCCGGAAGATATAAGCCTCGTTGAACTGCAGGACACAGATTCGGCCTCGGAGATTATTTACTCTGAAGAGTTAGGTCTGTGTGCGCGCGGCGAAGGCGGAAAACTGCTAGATGACGGCGCCACGGAGATCACTGGTCGCATCCCGATCAATGTGAGCGGGGGGCTGTTATCGAAAGGCGAACCGCTTGGTGCCTCGGCGTTGGCTCAGGTTGCTGAAGTGGTCTGGCATCTGCGCGGTCAAGCAGGGCCACGCCAGGTCGCCGGTGCCCGTGTCGGTTTAACCCACGTTTATGGCGCATTAGGAAATTGTGCTGTGAGTATTTTGCAGAATTAATCACTTCCGTTCGTTAACGGCTATGCTGCCACACTTGCCAGCGTGGCCGTTGACGACCGACAACTCATCTAGGAGGAGTATATCATGGAATCGAAGCAGAAACTGGTCAGTGAGGCTCAACCAGTCGATCAATTTTTAGCGGAGCTTCAAGAGTTCATTGCCGGACATCATCCGAAAGATTGTAAGATGATTCAGGCCATTGCCAATGGGACGGCCTCTATGGAGGCGATCCAGAAATTTTGCAAAGAGTTCTATGCCTATTCAGCATTTTCGCTCAGGGCCTTTGCCGCCCTTGTGTCGAACACACCAGATGAAATTTCCTATCAGCTCATGTTACAGAATTTCGCTGGCGAGGCTGGATTACTGAACACGCCGGCGCATCCGGTCCTGTTTCGTGATTTTGCTTTGGCGGCCGGTGTGACAGAGGAGGAATTAGATCACCATACGCCGTTACCCTCGACGCTTGGTGCCATGTTCACACTCAATCATTTCATGCGTGGGCCGTTTGACGAGGCGGTGGCTGGATTTGGGTTTGCCATTGAGGGGCCGGCAGCAGTATGGGGCAAGATGCTTCACGATGGATTCAAAACCCATTACAACTTTGACGAAAAAGCGATGACCTTCTGGGTCATTCATCTGGAAGAAGATGATGAGGGAACAGGACTCGAAGCACAGCACGGCGAGAATGCGCGTCGGCTTATGCAGCGATTCGCTGGTACGGCGGAGCAGCAGGCTCGCATTCGCCGGGCCTTCGTTCATTCGGCTCTCGTGTTCGAGCATTTTTGGACCGGGATGGATCAGTTCGTGAGCTAATTGTCGAGCACAAGTTAGCTCATCAGCCCTAGGGCTTTCACACGCAAAATCGTATCTAAGGAGGAACGAAACATGGCTGCCGCTGAGTCATACACGCAACATTTTTATCGGCCAGAGTCCCAGAGGATGTCGCGAGATCAACTTCGTGCGCTTCAAGGGGAAAAACTGCGTCGTGAAATTGATCGTGTCTGGAATCAGCCGATCCCCTTTTTCAAACGAAAAATGGAATCGGTCGGCTTACGTCCGGAGCACATCAAGACAGTGGATGATTTGAGATATTTTCCACCAACGGTCAAAGATGAGCTGCGCGTCAATGAAGAGGAATATCCGCCATTTGGCGACTATCGTGGAGCACCGATAACGAGTTGCATTCGGCTTGGCCGCACGACGGGCACGACTGGGAAACCATCGAGTTTGCTCTGGACGAAGAAAGACTATGAAGTTGATGCAGAGATTTCCGCACGCTCGATGTGGCGATGTGGCATCCGTCCGGGTATGAAGATGACACACACACATCCTGGGGGGTTATATGCTGGCGCGGATCGGCTCGGCTCGGTCATCGAGATGGCCGGTGTGATGAATATCCCCATGGGTCCTCCACTGAACGACGATATCATCAAAGATCACTTGGCGCTCTGGAACAGGCTCAAGCCCGAGGTATACGTACTGTTTGGGCCTGTTATGCTGCGGTATCACGAGGCCGCGCTCAAGCTTGGGTATAACCCGCAGACGGATTTTGGCATGGATATTTTGCTGATTGGCGAGGCCGCCTGCGCTTATGAACACACACGCAAAAAGTACGAGAAGTTCTTCAACTGCGAGATCCACAACCTCAACGGCTCGCTGGAGGTCGGTGTTATTATGGCCAGCGATTGCAAGGTTCACAATGGAATGCACGCACCTGAAGATTACGTCGTGCTTGAGGTTATCAACCCTGACACCAACGAGCCAACGCCTCCTGGCGAGCGCGGTTACCTAACGCTGACGACATTCGATCGTGACAATATTATGATTCGCTATAACTTGGAAGACCTCGTTCATGTGAACCCTGATCCATGTCCGTGTGGTGAAACACATACGCGATTTTTCTGGGACGGACGGCGACAAGAAACTGTCAATGTGAGCGGTAAAGAAATCCTCCCGGTTGATGTCATGGTCGCGTTGAACGAGATTGAAGAGCTAGGCGACCGTCCTATTGAGTTTCAGATGGAGCGGTGGGGCAAAACGCAAGATCGTCTCAAACTGAATGTGGAGTATGACCCAACGAAGGTTCAAGATTTAGAATCGTTTCGTGCGAAGATTCAGGCGCACTTCCGCAGTCAATTGAGTATCGAGGTTGAGCCGGTGCTTGTGGATACAGCCGTTTATCGTTCAACCTACAAACCAGTGCGCGTCATTGATGTGCCAATAAACTAGCCGAGGAGAGGGACAAGCCTTTATGGAATTTGCACACGACACGCCAGACATGCTGGAAAAGATTCAGGCTCAGCTTGCCTACAACTATACGATTCCGTTTTATCGCAGGCGGATGGATGCATGGGGAATACGACCGGACGACATTCAAAGCTATGATGATTTCCGTCGTATTCCGTTCATGAAGCGGGAAGATCAGGTGGCCAGCTTCGATGAAGACCCACCTTTGGGCAGCATGTGGAATCCTGACACAGTGTTGATCACGCACACACCGGCGCCGGGCATCGGGCTGGTGCCTGAATACCATACACGAAGAGATCTTGATGTCGCTTCGACGGTCATTGCCAACAGGTTGGCGAGGGCCGGCGTGACTAGGGATGACATTGTGGTGATCAACTCCAGTTACCATCTTGTGGTTTCCGGTCACACCGGCCAAGGGGCATTCGTCGCGTTGGGAGCAAAAGTCCTGCCGCTTGGACCTGGTGAAACAGAGCGCCAGGTCGAGATCATCAACCGGTTCGGAGCAACGGTGCTGTTCGGTTTCCCCAGTTATTGCTTGAAGCTGGCTGAGGCCGGAGCCAAAGGTCGCATCCGTGTGATGATTGCTGGCGGCGAGCCGTTCAGCTCGATTGAAGGTCGCCGTGAGCAGGTTAAAAACGCCTTTGGTGGCAATATCACAGCAGTTGATTTGTATGGGTTAAGCGGGTTCAATGTTGTGGCGATGGAAGACAAGCGCGAGAACGGCATGCGCGTCCTGGTAGAGGAAGTGTACGCCGAGGTCGTTGATCCGGAGACAGGCCAGCCGGTTCCTTATGGCGAGCGTGGCGAATTGGTCTTAACCCATATCAATCGTCGAGCTATGCCGTTTGTGCGTTTCCGAACAGGTGACCTAACTGTGTTGAATCACGATGGTCATGAACTCTACATGCCTAATGGAGTTTTCGGTCGTACCGGGGAGATGTACCGGGTGAAAGGGTTGAAGTTTTATCCATCGGTCATCGTATTGTGTTTGGCAGGGATTGCCGGAGTTCATCCGCTCAAGTACCGCGTGTATATTTCTCGACCGAGCGGTACCACCGATCATGTAAAAATTTATGTCCAGGGTGATCCAAAGACGGTTGACCCTGAGCTGGTCAAGAAAAAGCTTGCTGCTCGGTTATTGTTTGAGCCGAATGAGGTTCATATCACCGAGGCATGGGAAGATGGCCCGACAGTTGTTGATGAACGCGGCGCGATTGATCGTTGATTGAACTGGTGATGAGGAAACGCTTATGGGAGTCCTTGAATCATTCAAGCTCGATGGGAAGGTTTGCATTGTGACAGGCGCCAGTCGTGGGCTCGGTCGAGCCATGGCCATCGCTTTGGCAGAAGCGGGAGCCGATGTTGTTGTCACGGCACGGAGCGAAGCCGCCCTCCAAGAGACAGCCCGTGACATCCGCGCACTTGGTCAGCGCACGCTGGCTGTTTCCTGTGACGTACATCATATGTCATCGGTTCTCAATGTCGTTGATAAAACTCTGGCTGAATTCGGCCAGGTTGATGTGTTGATTAACAATGCTGGCGGCGGCGAGATGCGACCCCTGATCGAAACTGATGAAGCACAGTGGCTGCGGATCATTGACCTGAATATCAATTCTACATTTCGATTTTGCAGAGCGGTCGGCCCGCATATGATCGCCCGTCGTCGCGGTAAGGTCATCAACATGTCGTCTGTGTATGGACTCATCGGCGACAAACATGTGAGCTCCTACTGCGCAGCCAAAGCGGCGATCATCAGTTTCACGCGGGCGCTGGCGCTGGAATGGGCAGAGTATAACATCACCGTCAATGCTCTGGCTCCGGGCTACATTTATACTGAGCGCACCAGCCGTGTCTTTAACGATCCCGATCTCAGTTTGAGGTTCATCAACCGGGTCCCAATGGGGCGTATCGGGAGGCGCGATGAGCTTGGCCCATTGGTCGTTTATCTGGCTTCCGATGCTTCGGATTACATGACCGGCAGTGTTATTGTCATCGATGGTGGCCAGACGTCACAATGATGAATAAGGGATGAATCATGAATCTGAATTACACCCCTGAAGAAGAGCAATTTCGACATCACGTGCGTGCTTGGCTCAATGAGCATCTGCCGAGGGATTGGCAGCAACTTGCCCGTGCGCAGAGCAAGCGCATGGATGAGTGGATGGCCTTTCTCAAACGCTGGCAGCGTCAGCTTTATGAGGCTGGCTTGGCAGGTATCTCCTGGCCAAAACAGTATGGCGGCCGTGGCGCAACGATGATTGAGCAACTGATTCTTATTGAGGAAATGGCACGAGCGCAAGCTCCCAACATGCTCAACATCAGCATCGGCATCGAACTGGTTGGCCCGGCAATCATGCACCACGGCACAGAGGCGCAGAAGCAGCGTTACCTACCCAAGATTCTCAGCGCAGAAGAAATTTGGTCGCAGGGATTCTCCGAACCGGCTGCCGGTTCCGACCTAGCTTCTCTTCAGACGCGCGCACTGGTCAAGGATGATAGTTTTGTCGTCAACGGGCAAAAAGTCTGGATGAGTTGGGCTGAATATTCGGACTACTGCATTCTGCTAGTTCGCACTGATCCAACCGCGCCGAAACACAAAGGCATCAGTTTTCTACTCGTTGACATGCGCAGTCCCGGCATCACCATCAGACCGACCAAGCAAATCACCGGTGAAGCAGAATTCAGCGAGGTGTTTTTTGATGACGTTGTCGTGCCGCGAGAGAACCTCGTCGGTGGCTTGAATCAAGGATGGAACGTGGCGATGACAGTTCTAGCACATGAGCGTGGCACGTCAGCCATCGGCTATCAAGTTCGCCTTCGTACAGAACTTGATGGGTTGATTCGGCTGACCAAGCAATTCGAGCGCAACGGCCGTCCGGCTTCTCAAGACCCCTTGCTGCGCCAAAAACTGGCGCAGGCCTATAGCGAAGTGGAAATCCTCAAACACAACATCTATCGCGCAGTGACGCAGATTATGCGCACCGGAAAACCAGGGCCGGAGAGTTCAATCATTAAACTTTTTTGGAGCGAGATGGATCGTCGCCAGAAGGAAATCGGCATGGAAATGCTTGGTCTCTACTCTCAGCTGGTCCACGAATCAAAGGGAGCAATTGATGATGGATGGTGGCCGCACGCCTTTTTGTGGTCGCGTGCTGGAACGATTTATGCCGGAAGCTCCGAGATTCAACGCAATATTATCGCCGAGCGGGTGCTGGGAATGCCGAAGGGGTGATTCAGCGGGCCGATTACAATTGGCACATCAGCAAAACAGATCACGATCAATTCACTTTCATTAAGTCTTAGCAAAGCAAGTATCAGTTGCCTGCTTCGTAGCAGGCTCATGCCACCGATCAATTGGCGTTCATTGAGCCCGAGCAAAGGAAGATGGAGTTTGGATTCACTGAAGAACAGCAGATGATTCGCCAGCAGGCGGCTGAGTGCCTTAAGCACGAATGTCCAACGGGCTTGGTTCGTCAGCTTATGGAGAGCGAACATGGCTACAGCCACGAGCTGTGGCAGACAATGGTCGAAATGGGATGGACAGGGCTCATCATTCCTGAGGCATACGGCGGAGTTGGGCTTTCATTTGTTGAATTAGCGATTGTGTTGGAGGAAATGGGCCGCGCGCTCGTTCCCGGAAGCTTCTTTTCCACAGTTGTTCTGGCTGGACAGGTGTTACTAGCCGCAACCAATGACCAGCAAAAGCAATGCTGGCTCGTTCCATTGGCCAGTGGAAAATTGAGGGCGACAGTTGCTGCGACCGAGTCGAATGGCCGTTGGGATGCAGGCGGTATCACGGTGAGGGCCGAGCATCAGAATGGTCAGTTCCTCATCAACGGGACGAAATTGTTCGTGCCAGATGCTCACATTGCTGACCTCATTATTTGTGTGGCGCGTACAGGCAGCATGGAGGGTGTCGAACAGGGAATCACACTATTCGCAGTTAATCGCCACGCCCCTGGCTTGACTGTGACACCTCTGAAAACCTTGGATCAAACGCGGCGGCTCTACGAAGTGTCGTTTGAACAAGTGCAGGTGCCGGCCCATTATGTTCTGGGCGAGGTTGGTCAAGGCTGGACAATCTGGGAACGTGTTTTCGATAAAGCCACAATTGGGTTGTGTGCCGAAATGGTTGGTGGCGCACAGGCGGCGCTTGATATGGCAGTGAACTATTCCAAATCCCGCATCCAATTCGGTCGCCCCATCGGCAGTTTTCAGTCACTCCAGCATCGGTGCGCCGATATGCTCCTATTAACAGAAAGCGCCCGCTCAGCCGTCTACGCAGCAGCGTGGGTGGCCAGCCAAGATGCAAACGACCTATCGCTTCAAGCTTCTATTGCTAAATCCTATACGAACGATGCCTATCGTTATGTGACCGGTGAATGTATCCAGATCCATGGTGGAATGGGTTTCACCTGGGAACATGATGCGCACCTTTATCTGAAACGGGCCAAAGCGGATGAAGTAACATTTGGCGATGCCGCATTCCACCGAGAACGGATTGCCAAATTGATTGGTTTGTAGCCGTACTCCAGAGAGGCCAAAGGCAGATTTATCCGTTTAATTTTTCTGTAATGCACTTCTGCGCTAGCAGGCAACAACAGCAACAGCCACAGCGGCAACAGCAACGTTTAATTTTTCTGTACTCCATTCCCGCTCCGGCAGAGGGTCGCTAGTGTAACATACGGAAGTGTGACCCCCGATTTTTTCTGTAGCCCACCCCCGCCCTAGACAAAGTTCCCCCAGTTGATCAGCCATCCCTAGCCTATAAACCAGATAAGGGAGATGCTCGCCTCCGTTCAGGATCAGCGTGACAAAGTTCGTATGGCTGGCACGTCAAATAACGTAGCGGTGCGCTCGGTCCTTGATTGCGAGTCTTTGTGGCCAGAGGACTGCGACGTTGGATTCGTCTTCGAGGAGGCGCTTTTCTTATGAAGATTCAAGGAGGCAAGAGTCAACCGGCAAATCGGAGCTAGCAACAAAATCAGAAGGTTGATGGGTATTCCCATGAGCACTATGTAGGCAGGCGGGCCGAGCGGAGCAAAGTAATCCGCGAATGAGCGCGATTCGATGCCGATTGATTCTCCCTCAATCGTCAATGATCTGGTCTACGATAGGTGCCCGTAGGTCTGCCGCGAGCACGGACGACGCCTGATTCCCTCAATCATCAATGATCTGGTAGGCAACTTCATTGGCTTGGCCATTGACGATGCTGAACGCGCGGAGTTGCAGCCTGGGATCGAGTGAGATGATGAAATACACAGCTTCGGGGTAGTACGCTTGCGCGATGTCCGTTGGTGATGGGTAGGGCGCCGAGCGGGGATGTGAATGATAGATGCCAAGTAGCCGTTGGCCCCGATTGCGGATGAGCTTCTGCGCTTGAAAAATTCCCTTGGGATCGGCAAAGTAACGGACCTCCGGCATCGTTGCAATGTTCTGGAGACGATAGATGTGCTCAATAACGTCATCATGACCGGCCAACAATCCGCAGCATTCGCGAGGCGCACATTCCCGCGCATGTTGTTCGATACCAGCGATGATGCAACGCCTGATCTTCACACGCTAATTCTAATAATCACATGATCCGACGGCCATGCGTCTAACACGTCCAGCACCTGAGGCAACAAACCCAAACCATACCGCGAGAGAAAATGCACTACGTTCAGATGTCGCTCTTGCAGTTCGCCGGTTGGATAAAGGGTGTTGAAAGCTCGTTGAATTTGTCGGTAGATCGTCTCCGCTTTCCTGGCTTGCGCTTCATTGAATTTAGTTCTCAACTGATTCAGATGGCCGAGGATTTTCTCTTTCGTTGTGTCGGCTGCGCGGACGAGCGTTGCATCAACGTTGGCAACCAGATGGCGGAGCTCATTCAAGCGGCGTTCAAAGCTGAGTTGAGCTTGATCAAATTGAGCCGCCGCATCGCCGGCTAGGCTCGTCTCTACAATTGAGGTCATCACAGCGTCGAATCCCCGGAATAAATCTTCAAATGTGAGCCCGTATGTTTGGAGTAACTTGCTATACCGAGATTCGACCAAGGTTGCCGATGCTCTCATCATGATCGGCGCGGCGGGTCGTTCAAACAGGGCAGCGAGCGGGGTTAGCTGAGCGAAATACGCGATCTCGCTAGGACCGCCGACGTAAACGAGCGTGGGCAGCAACGTGTCTTGTACGAGTGGACGCAACACGACGCTTGGGCTGATTCGTTCGGGTTGTGTCTGCGCAATGCGCAGCAGTTCTTCTTCAGTGAATGCAGCGCGACCGTTCTTCAAGGCAAAGCGGCCTGCCTCATAAACGAGCGCCGAGCGTTTCCCTTCGTATTCGATAAACAGCGGAACAAGTCGGTCATGGATACGCAGTTGTGCATGATAACCAGCATCGGTCAGTCGCTGCGTATGCTCAAGCAACCGCTCGATGATCGTTGGCGTGCGTTGGATGGCTTGGCTAAACAAGCTGATCAATTGACTCTTCAGTCTGATGTCGGTTGGGTCCAGTAGCACCAGATCGAAGTCACGCAACCAGTGGGCGAGCAGTTTCCCGAAGGCCACTGCCATGCTTGTGGCTGGGGTGTAGGATTGACGAATCTGTTGTTCCAGTTGGGGCATGAATTCCGACGTTGGCAATAAGCCCAATAGATGGTCAATCGTATGATGAATCTCCTCTGTGAGCGCCACCTCCTTGATCGGCTTTCCAGCCAGAGACGAGGCAATAGGATAAACCACCGGTGTGAGGCGACCCTCACGGTCGAGCACAAGCGTCTGACTGACTTCGGCGTGATCGTGATCGTCGCATTCGATCCAAAAGATGGGGACAGCAGCGATCCCATGCGTGCGTAAATCGCGACTCACTTTGATGGCAGTGAGCGCCTTCAAAATAGTGTAGAGCGGCCCACTGAACAGGCCAGCTTGTTGACCTGTGACCACGGCGACGGTATCGGGCGCTCGGAGCTGTTCAATGCGATCGAATGTCGCAGGGCTTGAACCAAACTCGCGGTTTTGTTCTCGCAGCACATCAGCGAGCAAGTCACGAGGATAACGTTCCGATGTTATGGTTGGAACGAAACGCAGCAGGGCATGCCGGTTGGGTTCAATCGTTGAGTAAAAAGCTCGAACGCGATTGAACTCGTGAACAAAATCGAGAAACAGGGAAGTCATGTCCGGCAGATTTCGGAACGAGATGTGTTCGCCGGTCAGATGGAGCATGGAGTGAGTAGATTGTTGCATTTGATGTCGAGCCATATTCTATGGTTCCAGATCGGGAATGAGGCCAGAGTCGGCGAGCATCTGTCGAATTTCGTTTCGTTGTTCCGGCGTTACTGGCGCGAGTGGCGAGCGTGGCGGGCCGCCGTAGAGGCCGCGTAGCTCCAGGGCAGCTTTCAAGCCCGGAATGTCCAGCGCGGCGGCCAGCGGCGCAAGTCGCAGTTGAATGTCTCGGGCTTTGGCATGTTGGTTTGTTTGAACGGCCTCGAGCAGTTGCCGGCAGGCTTCCCAAGCGATGAACGAAACAGCCAGCACCGCGCCATGAGCGCCGAGCGCCAGTCCAGGGTAAAATGCGTAAGCCGACCCGATCAGCACGTTGAATGTCGGCGGCGTCACTCGCAGGATGTGTTCCAGCGCGGCAATGTCGCCGGAGCTGTCCTTGATGCCGATAATGTTGGGATGCTCGGCCAGATGCACGACGCTGTGCAGTGACAGCGTGAGCCCGCTAAATTGCGGTACGTTGTAGAGCAGAATCGGAATCGGTGATTCGTCAGCCACGCGGGTGAAGAATGATTCGATTCGAGGCGGCGTCATGGCATTTTTGAAGTAAAACGGTGGATTAACCAGAGCCACCTGAGCGCCGAGTCGGGCTGCTTGCTTGATGTAGATCAACGTTTCTGCCAGCGACTGGCAGGTGCAGCCGGCGATCATCATCAGGTCGGGCGCGATGGCGTCACGAGCCACTTCCAATACATGGAGCCGTTCACGCTCGGTTAGGTGCACGAACTCGCCATTGGAGCCGAGCACAACGTAGCCGGCGAATCCACACTGGTTCCAGCGGGTGATGTTTGCTTGAAGCTGATAAAGCTCGACTCCTTCGTGTTGGTCAAAAGGCGTCGGTATGGGCGGAAACAATCCGCGCACGGTCATGTCAGGCATAGGATTACTCCTTCCTCTGATCGGCAAGGGCGTTCATAGAGTTCACTCATGAGCCGGATATACTACCGTATGAGCGCGGTTGGGTCACGCGATTATTGACGAATACGAGGCAAGCCGGTAGAATTTACGCGCTTTTACAAGAATGTGTGCCGCTATGGTGTAAGTGGTTAACACGCTGCCCTCTCAAGGCAGAGAGTACGGGTTCGAATCCCGTTAGCGGTACCAAAACCCCTATTCGAATCCAGGTTGTCAACGCGTTGCAGACCAGCGACGCCGCAGGATCAGAAAAGAGGCCACAAGAAGCTTGTCTACAAGATGTGATTCGTAGATCAGCCAGGGGATTATGTATGGCACAATCTCCAAAAATCTGCGGCGGCGCATGGCGGTCAAAATCAGCGTGAGCCGTGTCGGTTGCTATCTTTGGAATTTTTCACTAGCCATGCTGTAGCGTCACTCCGTCTGATACTGTCATCAAAGCAGTGGTTACCGGACGATTCACGTGTGTGGCTGAGTCTTTGCAAGCGTGTGTAATGTACCATTCGGTGATGATCAGTGCCCTCGAGCTTCTATTACGACATGTATCTTCGTCCGCGCTAGGCTGGTAGGCGTTACGGTTGTGCAAGCTCGTCGGTCAACCGGATTCCTTGATCTTGCAGACGGGCGTGGGCACTTAAGTCACAGCTAAGGCCACCAGAGAATAACCTTATCCCTTCTAACTTTTGCTATAAATGGTGGCGGATGCTTCTGGATGAATCGTCGAATCTTCGGCAGGGCATCAATGAAAATCTTCGCCTTTGCTTCGGCCTTGAGCTGTCCTGGGGTGGCAAAGACGAAGACTCCCACTTTTGCTTCTTCAATGGCTCTGCGCGCGGGCTCACGGTAGCGAATTCTCTCATCATTACTGATGACGAACCACTGTCTGCGGCCTACTTCAGCAAGCCAGGCCTCATCGGTTTCATCCTGAGAAAAGAAGTCATCATGGATACGGACCTCCACGCCAGCCCTTCGGAGAAGACGGGGAAACTTTTTCTTTCCAAGATCACGGTCAACGAAGAAGACAACAAGCTTAGGCGGCGGCGAGGTGGAGTTCGCACCGGATCGCTTCTTCGATCTGGAACGGCTTGAGGTCATAATCGTCAGCCAGCTCGTGGATAGATTCGCCTGCCTTATAACGCGCGGCGATCGTGGCGGTTCGTATGCCAGTCCCTACGATTACTGGCTGGCCAAATGCAATGCGAGGATCAATAACGACGAGTCTCGGCTCGCTCTGAAGCGTTGGAGTCGTGAATGGATAGAGCCTCACTGGAATACCAGCCATGTCTCGCTCGATGCGATGCAGATGAGCGCGTAGGACTTCTTTCATTGCCAACTGGCCGTCCTGCGAGATACCGATTAGTTGACCATACTTTTCGACGAAGAGGTTGACGCCATCGGTCTCAAAGTGCTGGTCTGCGAGTGGATGTCGAGAATGGAATTGCTGCTTCAAATAGTCAATTGCTTTTCTCACTTTCTGCAAACGCACCTTGTGCTCGCGGCGGATCGCGGCCAGGATGTGAATCTCGATGAGGTTGATGAAAGAAAGCAGCAGAGGATTCTTGCTCGCCGGGACAATAATTGGCTTAAAGTATTTTTGGCCCGCTTGGGTTGAATATGGATAGCCCACAACCCAAGAGCGTATGGTGGATACGGGAATGACAAGGTAGCGGGCGGCCTCTTGGATGAAGTAGGCAGGTAGTTCGCGCGGATCAGAACCGCTGTGAGACTGAGACGCTTCTCTACTCATGCAAGTTCGTGCCTCTTTGAAAGCGAAACAACCATAATGTCGGCAAGATGAGGTGTCAAGGTGTTCAGCCGCCCATGGTGGACTTGCGGCGTCCCTTGACTGTTTACAGCTACACCGTCAACGCACCTCAAGAGAAAATCGAATCATGGCGGACTTCCGGCCGCTTTTGATCCTTTACAGCGGGTTTTGCTTCCGTGTTCACCCCTGACGGTAATTCTGCCCACCGCCGATGGGGGCCTTTGATCCCGAACATTCATCCGAAAACCGCTATAAGACGCAATCATACCATCGGGCGCACCGGTGAAGGTTAAGTCAACGTGCCGCTATGGTGTAAGTGGTTAACACGCTGCCCTCTCAAGGCAGAGAGTACGGGTTCGAATCCCGTTAGCGGTACCAAAGGCCTCATCAAGGTGGGTCGTTCAAGCGGCTCACCTTTCGCATTTTTGTTTGTGATGATCGTGATGATGTTCCCTGAGTCTCCTGAGGCAGACGGCTAATGCTAGTGTGGATGTGTCTCCTTTCGTTCAGCCTGATGGAAGAGGCGGAGGCGTCGCAGCCATTGTGGCTTGATGAACTTGAAGAACCGTTCACCGCAAGCGCGGCAGCGCAACGGAAATATGCTGAGTAATGAAATATACCTCTCGGCCTTGGTTCGACGGTGCGATCGTCGAACTAACTCAGAACGACAACGTGGACAAGATGCCATGTTTTGCCTCCCCTGGACCCCGGATGGTTATGCCAGTATTTCCGCGAAAAGTCAAACGAATTTGCTATGGGAGTAGACTCATTCGCTCAACGACTCCACCCCGCCGGACGCTCATCATGGGTGGACTGGACTCAACCACAATCCTGGCAAACGAGCTTGCTTCTATGACGCGCGGTCTGCGTGTGGGAGCTTGCTCTGGTGGATGTTGGCGTTTGATCGGCTCTTGTGTCTTAGGTATGACAACGTTAG
>JANWZE010000085.1 GCA_025054955.1 Blastocatellia bacterium
GCGAAGATTCGCTCGACAACAACGGTGCCCGTCAGCAGGAAGGCAAGCGCCGGGCCGCTAAACGAGACGACCGGCAGTATCCCGATGCGCAGGGCATGTCGCCACAGCACAGCCGAGTTGCGCACACCTTTAGCGCGGGCGACGCGGATGTGCTCTTGTGCGAGGGCGTCCAGCACGCCGCTGCGCGTCAGCCGGGCGATATAGGCCACATAGGGGGCAGCCAGCGTGATCGCTGGCAAAATCTGATGACGCGCGTCTCCCCAGCCAGCCGGCGGTAGCCACAGAAGCGTCACGCTGAACAGCAAAATGAGCAGCGGACCGATCACGAAGGTTGGCAGACTCATGCCCAGAAGGGCTATGCTTCTCAACCCCACGTCCCAGAGCGAACGGTGGTGAGCAGCGGCCAGCACGCCCAGTGGAATACCAACCAACAGAGCCAAGGCATAAGCTGAGAGACCAAGTTGCGCCGAAATAGGCCAACTTCGCGCAATCAGCTCGTCAACGGTGACCGTCGGGATTTTGTACGAGGGCCCCAGGTCAAACTGCGCCAATCGGCGCAGGTAATTCGTGTACTGAATATGCCAGGGCTGGTCCAGTCCGTAATACCGCTCAAGCGAAGCGCGCACTTCCGCCGGCACCGCTCGCTCGCGGGCCAGCGGGCTGCCCGGCGCAAACCGGATGAGGAAGAAGCTGACCGTAATGATAATCATCAACAACGGCGGGATGATCGCCGCGCGCTTGAGCATGAACGCAAGCATATCGCCGGACAAGTGCTCACTTGGCTATCCGCACAAATTTCAGCGGATGCTTGTCCAATAGATTCGTGTGCCAACCTTGAACGTAAGGCTTGCTGAGGAAAAACGTCACGCCTTCGTAAATTGGAATGAAAGGCAGCTCCTCGAGCAGCAGACGCTCCGCTTGAGCCAGCAGGTAGAAGCGCTGATTGGGCACACTGGTCGCATTGGCTTGTTCGATCAGTTGATCATAGTTGGGATTGCTCCAGCCCGTTTGATTGTTGCTATTGTTTGTGAGCATGAGTTCCAAAAAGTTATACGGGTCATTGTAATCGGCGATCCAGTGTCGCATAGCCAGATCGAAATCGCGTTGCTGACGCGCTTGTCGGAAGACTTGCCATTCCATGCTGGCCAACTCGATCTGGATGTGCGGAAACGCCGCGCGCCACTGGGCCTGGGCAGCCTCGGCAAGTTGACGATGAACGTCCAGCGAACTGAAGATCAACCGGAGCCGTAGCCCGCGCCCTTCTGGGTAGCCAGCTTTGCTCATCAGCTCTTTCGCTGCCGGCAGGTCGAATGAAGGTCCCGGCGGACGTGGATATTGTCCGCCGAAATCGCCCGGCGTCAAACCACTGGCTGGTTGTTGACCGGCCTGTAACACGCGATGGCATATCTGTGGGCGATTCAAACTGAGGTTGAGCGCCTGCCGAACCTCCAGACGGCTCAGCGGTGGCTTGGTCACATTTAGCAGGTAATGATAGAGCGAGAGGAATGGGCCGCTGACATAGTCGTCCTGTTGACGGAGTAAAGGAATTTGCTGAACCGGCAGTAGGCCGCTCACCATGGTGTCAATCTCTCCGACGCGATAAAGATTCAGTAGCGCGGTGGTATCTTCGCTCAGGTAGAATGTGGCCTGCTCAAGCTTGACGTAGTCAGCGTCCCAGTATGTCGGATTCTTTTTCAGCGTGAGCGTCTCATTGGGTTTCCATTCTGCCAGCAGGAATGGGCCGTTCACCACGAGATGTTCGGGTTTGGTCCATTGGTCGCCCCATCGTTCAACGGTCGGACGATGAACCAGACGAAACGCCCAGTGTGATGTCAACTGCAAGAAGTAGGCTGTCGGTCGTTCCATCGTGACCCGCAACGTGTGTTCATCCAGGGCTTCGACGCCGAGGCTCGCACTGCTGAGGCGTCCCTGATGGACAGCCCGGGCGTGACGGATCGGATAGAGCATCGAAGCATATTCGGAGGCAGTAGCCGGGTCCAGGATGCGTCGCCATGCATAGACGAAATCATGCGCCGTCACCGGATCGCCGTTGCTCCATCGGGCGTCACGTCGCAGATAAAAGGTGAAGGTGGTCGCGTCGTCGCTCATCTGCCATCGTTCGGCCAGTTCAGGCACGGGGGCCACCGAGCGAGGATCATACTCAGTCAATCCAACAAACAAGTTAGCCACAATCGCTTCATCGGCTGTGCTGGTAGCCCGATGCGGATCGAGCGTGCTCGGATTGGCTCCCAGCGCGATGCGCAGATGTTGACCGGCCACTGGCGCATCCGGGCGATTGCACGCGGATAACCCAAGAAGTAGCCCAACGATCAGCGCCAGACAACGGATCGGTAGCCATGCTCGTGCTGACATGGGTTAGGCTCCTTGCTGAGTTGAGGCTTTGGCTCGGAGCGCCTGGTACACCTGCTCAACCTGCCGGCGGGTGTTTTCAAATGAGCCTGATGTATCAATGACGAAGTCGGCGTGCTTCTTCTTTTCTGCCGCTGGCATTTGCGCGCGGATGCGATTGAGGGCCGCTTCCTCGCTGAGCCGATCGCGGGCGACAAGTCGGTTCAGTTGTTGCTGTGGATCGCAGTCGGTCACAATCAACACATCAAATGTGGTATGAAGGCCGGTTTCGATGATGAGCGCTCCGTCAACGATGACGATGCCGTTTGGGTCGCTCTGTTCATAGGCGCTATACTGTCGCGCAATTTCTTGAATCACGCGTGGGTGAACGATGGCGTTTAGTTGCTCTCGTTTTTGTTCATCCTGAAAGACGAGATTGGCTAGATAAGCGCGATCCAGATGACCTGTTGCGTCCAGTATCTGCGGACCGAATTCGTTAACCAGCTCGTTCAGCGCCGGCTGGCCGGGCGCGACCACTTGCCGCGCGATTTGGTCAGCGTCAATGACGTGACAACCCAACGCTTTGAACAAAGACAAGACGTGACTTTTTCCCGTCGCGATGCCGCCGGTCAGTCCAACTTTCAGCATAATGCATCCTCAATATTCAGAAAAACTATCATAGGCGTTGTGCGCTGGCAACTTCATTGACAAAGCCCCCCTGTTTGGTTAATTTGGTTCGTTTTTATGACCGTGCATTTTTCATATAGGGTTGCTGCCTGATGCTACGGCGCCTGTTCACACTCATGATGGTCAGTATGGTCTGGCTCACTGCCGGTTGTGTGTCAAGGAGTGTGCAGGTGCCGATTCTGCTGCCTCCTGTGTGGGATGCGACGGTTCAGGACCTGGTCGCTTCGCTCAATGAATATCAGCGGCTCCAAACGATGACGGCTCGGCTCGCCGTGCAATTCCAGAATAATCAGCAGGTGGATCAGGGATTGAGCCGGCTGTATCGCGCTGCTGAAGGACGGCTCGTGTTGGCGCGGCCTGGCAAGATTCGCTTGCTCATTCAAGCGCCTGTGGTCAAAACTAACATTGCCGAAGTGGCGTCCGATGGTCACCGCTTTAGCGTCATCATTCATCCGGACAAGTACCGCATGTTTATCAGGGGAACGAATGGTCGCCAGTATGATCATTTGTCGCTCAGCCCACAAGCCAAAGAACGGCGACAACAGGCCGGTGGATTTGCCCGTCTGCGGCCTGAGCATTTCACCGAGGCGTTGCTCTTTCCAGCGATTGATTTGCATGACCCAACAACCGTGGTGGTCAAAGAAGAAGTCCAACGTGAGGAGCCTGATCTACGCCCGAATGCGCCGCGCGGCCAGCGTGTCATCAAAACCTATTGGGTGCTCGATGTGATTCAACAAGAAGCCGGTTCGTTTTATCGGTTGCGGCATAAGTATTGGTTTGATCGAACCGGTGAACAACGATTGGTGCGTCAGCAGGCATTTGCCCCAACCGGCGAGTTAGTGGCTGACATCAGCTTCAGCGATCCGATTCGTCCCGAGGCCAGCGCTTTACTCATCCCGACTTCGATTCATATTCATCGCCCGCGCGATCAGTATTCAGCTTGGTTGCGCCTGGACGCGCCGACCGTGCAACTGAACGTAGAGGTCCCGGAGCGGGCTTTCACATTAGAGAAACCGACCGAGTGGGGTGATGATGTGGAGACGATTGACCTGGACAGCTATGCCAATCTGTAGACCCGTCTGGCCGGCGTCACGCCTGATATTCATCGGTTGCTCTGTTGGGTGTATCTGCGATTTCACGCCAGACGCTTCAGCCGGGGCTACTGACCGCCGAATCACCAGCCGGAGAAGAACGTGCAGAGCTTAGTTCTGGCCAATCTGACGCAACGTCCGACACGAACCATCGCCAGCATACTGGGTGTGGCGGTGGGATTCGTCTTGATCGTCATGACAGTCGGGCTGGCGCGTGGCATTTTGTATGATGCCGGGCAGCGCGAGCGCAATGTGGGCGCCGAAATTCTGTTTCAGTCGCCAGGTGGATTTGGTGGCATGGCCACTTCCCCCATGACGTTGCCTGTTGCCTATTGCCGATTGCTCAATCAGGTCGAAGGGGTGCAGACGGTCACGCCGGTCGGACGATTCTTGCGCAGCGGCGCCGGCGGCATTGGGTTTGAAGTCGTTGAGGGCATTGTCACCGAGCCGACAGCAGACTATGCCAGTTATGCTCAGATCAGCGGCATTCGCATTGTTCAAGGCGATGAGCTGCGGCGCGACGACGAGATTCTGATTGATCGTCAGCATGCAACGACGCGCCAATTAGCGCCCGGCTCCATCGTGCGGCTGTTTGACCGCGAGTTTCGCGTCGCCGGCATCTACGAACCGCCCAGCGGCGCTCGTCTGAAGATTCGATTGAACGTGATGCAACAGTTGCTGGGCACGCCCGATAAATGTTCGACCATCCTGGTCAAGTGCGCTAATCCTGACGATCAGGATGCCGTCGCGCTGGGCATCAACGAGCGCATTCCCGGCAATCGCGTCGTTCTGGCTCGTGATATTCCCAACTATTATGAAAACAGCTTTCCCGGCCTGCCCGTGTTTTTGCGTGTGGTAATGGGGTTGGCGATGGTGATCAGCGCGTTGGTGATTTTACTCGCCATGTATACAGCGGTGATGGAACGAACGCGCGACATCGGCGTGCTCAAGTCGTTAGGCGCCTCCAAAGGATTTATCTTGCGGGTGATCGAGCAGGAAGCGTTGTTGATCAGCGGATTGGGCGCTGTGGTCGGGTTTCTGCTGGCGCTCTTGACCCGTTTTGGAATCACCACCTACACTACACTTCTGATCAAATTTGAACTGAACTGGTTGTTGATGGCGCTGCTCATCGCGCTGCTGGGAGGCGCGCTCGGTGCGCTGTATCCGGCTGTGCGTGCAGCCCGTCAAGACCCTGTCAAAGCTCTTTCGTATGAGTAAACGCGAGGACCAATGAGCCACGACCAAGGCCAGCGAAAAGCGATCTTGAAGACCATCGGCTTGGAAATGCACTATCCGATGGGAAGCGTCTCGGTGCACGCGCTTCGCGGTGTAGACCTGGAAGTCTTCGACGGTGAATTCGTCGCCGTCATGGGGCCATCCGGCTGTGGCAAATCAACATTGCTCCACATTATCGGTGGAATGCTCACGCCAACGCGAGGGCAGGTCTTTGTGGACGGCCATGAACTCTCGGCCATGAGCGATGCCGAGCGCACTGAATTGCGCCGTCAGAAAATCGGATTCGTCTTTCAGCGGTTCAATCTCTTCCCCACATTGACTGTGGAAGGGAATCTGCGGCTGGCTGAGCGAATCTACGGCTACAACGGTCGTGATCGCGCTGAGCATGCCG
Organism: Blastocatellia bacterium; assembly: GCA_025054955.1. NCBI lineage: Bacteria > Pseudomonadati > Acidobacteriota > Blastocatellia > Blastocatellia bacterium. The sequence goes on from JANWZE010000085.1 coordinate 5,755, forward strand.
CGCGACGCGCCGAGATTCTCAAACTGCTTGGATTGGACACGAAGATCAATCATAAACCCACGCAACTGAGCGGCGGCGAACAGCAACGCGTCGCTTTGGCTCGCGCCGTGATCAATCGGCCAGCCATCTTACTGGCTGATGAGCCGACGGGCAACCTCGACTCGGACAATTCCCAGATCGTCTTACGACTGCTGAAGGACCTAAACCGTCAATTCCACCAAACCATCATGATGATCACGCACAATCCAGAAGCAGCAGCCATCGCCGACCGCACGCTGCACATGCGAGACGGCAAAATTGTGGGTTGAGCCTATGTCCTACTTGTTCTCCGTGCTCAAAAACATCCTGTTATGGTCGTATCAGCGCGGCTCCTGGCAATATGAACTTCTGTGCATTCTGATCCTGGCTTTTATCTTCCTCACGCCCAGTTCATGCTTCACGCCGCCGCCGGAACCGCTTCGCCATTGGTTGGAGCCGCCGGCGACGCAATCGAACTCGCCGACCGCTCCCGCTTCAGCGCTCACTCAAGACTGACTCCTCAGAAAAAGTGGCACAGGCGTTCCCGCCTGTGCGCCACCTTCATCCTTCGTGGCGAGCGCGCAGCTCATGGGCGATTCCTGTGAAAATCATTTCCTCACGGAGCCACTAAGAACACAAAGACCGGCCAACTGAGAGCCTCTCCGTGCCCTCCGTGTCTGCGTGTGAGTCCTCTTTATTGTGTGCGACGAGCGCGGAGCTCATGGGCGATTCCCTTGAGAATGCGGCACAGGCTTCCGCCCGTGCTCTATTCTCCTCATTTCTCCTGCGTCGTCACTGGCGACTTGAACACCTCTAGCACGCGAGCGGTTAACCGATGACTTGGTCTTTGAAGTGGCTGCTGATTGAGCTGCTGCGCGAGCGGCTGGCTTGGATGATTTCGCCTTTGAACTGGCTGCTGAATGAGCTGCTGCGCGAGCCTTCGGCTTCGGTGTAGCTCGTTTACGAGCTCGCTTGACCAATATTAGTTTGCCTACATCCTCCACTATCGCCCGCAACAGTTCACCGACGCTCCATGCTTGTGCAATGCAGCCGCGCGGCGTGTGTGGGGCATTGCCATCGAAGATTTCCGAAATCTGCCCAACGCCCGCTTCGTACAGGTGCCAGCGAAAACCGTTGAAAAACCGAGCGCCCCATTGGCGGCTTCTCTTGGTCCTACGGTGAGCTTTGACGTAAGCGGTGACGAACGGTCCCATCAACCAGGCCCAAACGGTTCCTCGATGATAAGCCAGATCGCGGTGGTGAGACTCGCCTTCGTAGCGTCCGCGATATGCAGGATCGCTAATGGCCAGGCTCCGCAGGCCATAAGGAGTCAAGAGTTCACGTTCGACCACTTTGACAACTGCTTTGCTCTTTTCACGCGAGAGCATCGAGTACGGCAGGCTCACCGCCAGGAGTTGGTTGGGTCGGATGCTCGCGTCGCGACGCTCGCCGTCAACAACATCATACAAACATCCCGCTTCAGCATTCCAGAAAAGCTGATTAAAACTTTTCTTGGCGCGGTTGGCCATCGCTTCGTATTTGATCGCCGCTTCAATGTCGCCAAATTCGTGCGCCAAATGCTCCATCATACGGAGCGCGTTGTACCAGAGCGCTTGGATTTCAACGGGCTTTCCGTGGCGGGGCGTCACCACAAAATCGCCGACTTTGGCATCCATCCAAGTCAGTTGCACTGTTGGATCATTGAGTGACAGTAGCCCGTCTGCATCAACGCGAATCTGATAGCGTGTGCCGCGCTCGTGCCAAGCGATGATCTCGGTGAGCACGGGATAAAGCGTGGTCTTCACAAATTCGCGATCATTCGTGTACTTGAGCCAAGCATGAACAGCTTGAAAAAACCACAGAGCGGCATCTACCGAGTTGTATTCAGGCGCTCCACCACTGTCGGGGAACCGGTTTGGCAACATGCCGTGGTCAACATACCGAGCAAATTCAAGCAATATGTTTTTGGCGATGTCTGCCCGACCTGTCACCAGCGTCAGTCCGGGCAGCGCGATCATCGTATCGCGGCCCCAATCGGTAAACCAGTGGTAGCCGGCAATCACCGTATGACCATCACCTCGCGCTACAATGAATTGATCGGCGGCTGCCACCAGTGTACGAACCAGCTCATCATCAAAAGGCGCCGCTGCGACCAATGCCCGGCGCCGATCAATCTCGGCCTGACGATACGCCTCAGCCTGATTGGCGGCCACACGTTCAGTTGAGACAATAATGGCCGCCTCCGCCCGATGCGTCATATCAAAGCTGAGAACGAACGGGTTATACAAATCTTCATCGTCCTGGAAGCCGCGTTCTCTATCAACGCGATATTGGAACGCCCGATACCAGTAGCCGGTCGCTTCAATCGTCTCAGCGTCGTGTGCGATGTAGAGAGTGGGCAGGCCGGCATAGGGCGTCATGATGGCCAACCCCGGCTCCGTCTGAACATAAGGATTCAATGCGGAATTTTGACGAATCGTGCTGTGATAATCGCGGCACGCCAGCAGTGGACGGACTTCTAAGAAGACAGGCGGCATTCTTGATGAGTCAGCCTCCGTCAGGCGCTCAGTTCGACGAAGCCGGTATTGCACAACAGTGGTATTGTGCCCGTGCACCATGAAGACTGATTTTTCCAGCTCGATCCCATCAACGACGTAGGTGAATACGGGGAACGGATCAAGGCGAAACTGCTTCAGGTAGTGGTAGCCCTCCGGGTAGATTACGCCGGGATGATATTGATTGGTGGAAAGCTCGAATCGCCATCCATTGATGATCAGCGTATCTTCCAGCTTTGAAACCAGCACCATGCGTCCGACAGGTGGTTGAGTCGCGGCTATCAGCATGCCGTGGTATCGCCGGGTATGAAGGTTGATGATGGTTGATGAGGCGAATCCACCCAGTCCGTTGGTCTCTAGCCATTCGCGGGTAGACGACGCTCTCAGATCGGTGCAAATCTCTTCATCAAGATGGATCATGATTTCCCTCCGCCGGTAGCATAGCCACTTGACTTGGCCGATTTCAAGCGTACCGGTGAGCCGACTCATGGCTGCTACACAGGACATGACTTGGGGATAATACCGATTGCTGAGGGAAAGACCGCGTTTGTGGGGCCAACAGCATGGCCAGGCCTGAACTGACTGAGCGGCAGTGTGTGATCTTCACTCGGCCTTTACTTCGGCGCCCCCACAAATAATCACTCGCAACGACATAACTCATGTAGCAATCTGCGATCTTCACTCAGCATTTACTTGGGCGGCAGCAGCCGCGAACCGGCGGGTAGTTAGACGTACAACGTCTGGGCGAGTGTCATCCCAATCCTTCGCGCCTTCAACAGGCGCCACTTCGTTCTCTCACCGGCTCGTTTACGCTGTTCAATCGCTGGCCACGGAGGCGCACATCTGGGCGCGTCTGCAACGCGCCACGATTGTTTGACCTGCTTTCCCAGACGTTGCACGTCTGGCTACCTGCTGTTTGCGCCTCCGGCGCACGCTGAGCTTGGACGTTTTCCGTTCCAGATGTTGCACGCTTGTTGTTGTAGGGATCGAATTGCCTTGACTGAGCTTGGACGTTTTCCGTTCCAGACGTTGCACGTCTGGCTACCTTCGCATGCGCCGCTGGCGCGGCTTAACAGAAACGAGCGTAGCATGAGAACTTCATAGGCCATCAGAACATCGGAGACGGCTGCTTGAGACGTTCTGCTGCTCTTCTTGCTTCACCAAACTTCCCATCAAGCATGGCCTTTCTCCAAGCTATTGGTATTATGACCCTGGGTCCTGGCTGCTGACTTCTGGCTCCTGACTTCTGACTTCTGGCTCCTGACTTCACTTCCAATTGAGGCCACATCCCGTATAATGCGCATTTCTGACTTCTGACTTCCCGTTTTTTCTGTTACCAATTTCAATGCCGACTATGTGGGCACTGCCAATCCATGTGCAAACCGCTAAGGTGGTTTAACGCTGACGCTGTTTGACCAAAAACGCGCCCAGCCAGCGCAGTGTGGCCTAAGACAATCCTCGATGCGCGCCTTACTGACCGGCGCAGCTCAGTGAGTCACTTGCGAATGCCGAACGCAAATGTGGCGAAAGCAGCCTGGCAGCCGCTTGATCTATGAGCCATAGCAAATGACCCTGCTGAGGCGCAATCAATTGAGAGGGCCAACGCTCCGGTTGATATTCCCCTTCCAGCACACGACGAAGCGTTTCGGCTTTTTCCTGGCCGCTGACCATAAAAATCACGCGCGCTGCATGATTGAAGACCGGTGGCGTGAGCGTGATGCGATACGTTTGTAGCATTTGAACCCAGACGGCCACAGCCAACCGCGCCTGCTCATGAAGCGCCGTCGTGCCGGGAAAGAGCGAGGCTGTATGCCCGTCAGCGCCCATGCCGAGTAACGCCAGGTCGAAGCGCGGCCATTGTCCGGCCTCAAGCTTGAAGAAGTCGCGCAGCTCCAGTTCATACTCTTGAGCAGCTTGGCTGGCATCCGCTCGTTCGCTACGAATGCGGTGGATATGTTCCGGTGGGACGGGCACACGCGATAGGAGCGTTTCAGCGGCCATGCGGTAGTTGCTCTCCGCATGATCAGGCGGAACGTGGCGTTCGTCGCTCCAAAAGAAATGAATGTGGCTCCAGGGCACACGCGCGCGAAACTTTTCGGATGCATCAGCCAGCAACGCGAACATCGCTTTCGGCGTTGAACCGCCGGCCAGCGCAACGCTGAACGACCCTTTCGCGGCCACCGTTTGTTCGGCCAGCGTGGCAAATGCCGCTGCGGCTACGCGAGCGAGTTGCGTTGCATTCTGGACAATGCGGATTTCACGGTTGATTGAGGTCATGTCCGGTCATCATGATGGTATGAACGAGAAGCGCGACGGGCAGGCAGACGCAGCCAGGCAGTTCCATCACGCCAGCTCGTCATCAGGTTTTTGAATTAGCATCGCTGCGCGTCGAGCGGCGCCCAGCAACGCCGTCCGATCGTTGAGAATGACGCGAACGGGAATCATTTGCATCAACGGCGTGAGCCGTCCTTTCGCCGTGAAGGCGTTGAGGAACGTTCCGTCTTGCAGTTTCCCGATGATCTTCGGGGCGATGCCGCCACCAACGTAGACGCCGCCAGTGGCCAAGAACTTCAGAGCCAGGTTGCCGGCTTCCGCGCCGTAAATCGAGACGAAAAGATCGAGCGCCTGTGCGCACAACGGGCAACGGCCTTCCATCGCGGCTTGCGAGATAGCGGCGGCATTGCCGCTGTTAACCGGTTCGATCAACCAGGCGGGTTCATCGCCTCGTCCCGTGTCACGTAGGAATTTGTAAATGTTGATCAAGCCCGGTCCTGATAGCACTCGTTCGTAGCTGACGTGGTCAAATCGTTCCATCAGGTAGAGCACTAACTCAACTTCCAGTTGATTGCGCGGCGCAAAATCCACATGACCGCCTTCAGAGGGCAGTGGCCGGTAGTCAGCGCCGTCCCAGTAGAGGCCGGCTTCGCCAAGGCCGGTGCCGGCAGCGATCAACGCGGCATGGCCGCCGGCTTCGGCCTCTCCTTGCTGTAACGTCCGCAGGTCATCAGGCGCAAGCAGCGCCAGGCCATAGGCATTTGCTTCCAGGTCATTGATCAACTCGACCTTTTCCACGCCGATCTGTAGACTCAGTTGGATGGCCTCGACCGTCCAGTTGAGGTTGGATAATTCACTACGTCCCTGTCGAACCGGCCCGGCGATGCCGAAACACGCTGCGTCAATCCGATGTCGTTTATCTCGTAGGAATTCGCTTATGATGGCGCTGAGCGTTTCGTACTGGCTACTCTGATAGATTTCCACCGCCGTCAATCTGGGACGACCCTGCGTCAATTCGCACAACGCGAGTCTGGTATGAGTGCCGCCAATGTCACCGGCTAGGATCATCGTTCGTGACCTCCTCTGAAGAATAGCCCACCAAACACACCAACGAAGCGAACGGAAAAATCCGAAATCCGAAGCACCAAATCCGAAAAAAGTTCAAACCCCAAAATCTCAATGTTCCAACACTCCTCAGAAAAAGTGGCACAGGCATTCCTGCCTGTGGCGTTTTTCATCGTTTCTGGGCGTCGTCCGGACGACATGAACAACTCCTCTGAAAAAAGTGGCACAGGCATTCCTGCCTGTGGCGTTTTCCATCGTTTCTGGGCGTCGTCCACACAACATGAACAACTCCTTTGAAAATAGCCACAGATTTCATAGATTCACACCGATGGTTCTCTCGGTGACAATCGGTGCAATCTGTGGCCGACTGCTCTTTCGAAAATAACCATTTTCATGCTTCGTGGCGTGCCATCGCATAGGGATGATTCCTTTGGGAGTGCCAACGGGCGCATCAGCACTACAGGGCCAAAGAGGAAGTTGATGATTTATTCGTTAGAGACTGACTCGCCATGTTCGTCCATCGCGGGCTAACAATTCGTCTGCCTCTTTCGGTCCCCATGTGCCAGCGGTATAGTTGGGGAAGCTACGCGGTGGTAACGCCTTCCATACATCAATGATCGGCGTAATCACCCGCCAGCCGGCTTCAACCATGTCAGCGCGTTGAAAAAGAGTGGCGTCGCCGAGCATGCAATCATAGAGTAATCGCTCGTACCCCGTGCTGGCAGCCGTGCCGAAGCGATCCTGATAGTTGAACTGCATATCCACGTTATCGAGCCGCACCAGTGGTCCTGGCACTTTGGCGCTGAAGCGCAACGAGATCGTTTCCTCTGGGTGGATACGCAGCACCAGCAGATTCGGCGTGAGCTTCTCCACCGGCGTTTGACGGAATAAGACAAAGGGCGCTCGTTTGAATTGAATCGTGATCTCAGTGACGCGTTTGGCCAATCGCTTACCGGTTCGCAGATAGAACGGCACGCCGGCCCAGCGCCAATTATCCACATGCAGTTTCAAGGCGACGAACGTTTCTGTTGTTGATTGCGGCGCGATGTCCGGTTCAGCGCGATACGCTGGCACCTGCTCTCCTGCAACGATGCCACTGCCATATTGGCCGCGCACTGTGTTGGTCAGCACGTCTTCTGGTGAGAGCGGCTGGATCGCCTGTAGAATCTTGACCTGTTCATCGCGCACCGCGTCGGCTTCAAACGAGATGGGCGGCTCCATCGCCGTGAGCGTGACCAATTGAAACAGGTGGTTGGGCACCATGTCACGTAGCGCGCCGGCCGTGTCGTAATAGCCGCCACGATTGCCGACGCCCAAATCTTCGGCGGCTGTGATCTGAACATGGTCTACATAGCGGCGGTTCCAAACCGGCTCAAACAATCCATTGGCAAAACGAAAGACCATGATGTTTTGCACTGTCTCTTTGCCCAGATAATGATCAATGCGGTAAATCTGGCGTTCCTGGAGCACCCGGCCAATCGCTTGATTGAGAGCGCGGGCTGACTCCAGGTCGTATCCGAACGGTTTTTCGATGATCACGCGACGCCACCAACCCGTTTCTTCGTGAGTCAAGCCGGCAGCGCCCAATTGTTCAATAACAGTGGAGAAGAATTCAGGAGCCGTCGCCAGATAGTAAAGATAGTTGCCGTGCGTGCCATGCGCCTGATCCACCTCGGCCAGCAGGCTCTTGAGCTGTTGATACGTCTCCGGCAGTTGAATGTCGCCGGCCAAGTAGTAGAGGCGTTGCGTGAACCAGTCCCACAGCGTGGCGTCAACCGGACTGGTGGCAAACTGCTGAATCTCGGCGGTCATCTTTGCGCGAAACTGCTCATGACTCATCGCGCGTCGCGCCACGCCGATGATGGCGAATTCGTTGGCCAGCAACTTGTGTTGCGCCAGGTTGTAAAGCGCCGGTAAGAGTTTGCGTCGGGTCAGATCGCCGGAAGCGCCAAAGATGACCATGACGCACGGGTCGGCCGTTTGTGCCTGCTGATACGTGTCACTTGCGTCGGTCATATCATGCTCCTGTGGGGCGCTCCACATGCCCGCCGAACTGATGGCGCATCGCTGACAAGACTTTCTCAGCAAACGTGTGTTCCTGCCGCGAACGGAAGCGTGTGTACAACGATGCCGAGAGCACGTCAGCCGGAACGGCCTGCTCGATGGCGGCCATAATCGTCCAGCGGCCTTCGCCCGAGTCCTGCACATAGCCTGTATAGTTGGAGAGCGCCGGGTCTTCCAACAGGGCGATGGCCGTCAAGTCCAGCAGCCATGAACCGATCACACTGCCGCGTCGCCATAGCTCGACAATATCGGCCAGATTGAACTCATAGCGGATCTCTTCGGGCAATTGATCAGAGGCAGCGTTCTTCAAGATGTCCAGGCCTTCGGCGTAAGCTTGCATCAATCCGTACTCAATGCCGTTGTGGATCATCTTGACGAAGTGACCAGCGCCGTTGGGGCCGCAGTGCAAATAACCTTCTTCTGCCGTGCCGCCAGTGCGTTCTCGTCCGGGCGTTCGTGGAATGTCGCCACGACCTGGGGCGAGCGTTTTGAAGATCGGGTCCAGGTGTTGCACCACCTGCGGATCACCGCCAATCATCAGGCAATAGCCGCGCTCCAATCCCCAGACGCCGCCGCTGGTGCCGACATCAATGTAACGGATGCCTTTTTCCCGTAGGATTTTGGCTCGTCGCACATCGTCCTTAAAATAGGAATTTCCTCCGTCAATGATGATGTCGTCGGCGCTCAACCGCTCGGCCAGCGCCATGACGGTTTGCTCCGTCGGCTCGCCTGCCGGCACCATGATCCACACGGCTCGCGGCCTGTCCAGCGCCTCGACCAGCTCATCGAGCGATGAAGCGCCGGTCGCCCCTTCGCTGCTGAGCTGATTGACGTGTTCAAGATTTCGATCAAATACGACGCACTGATGCCCGCCACGCATCAATCGTCGCACCATGTTAGCTCCCATTCGGCCAAGTCCGACCATTCCAAGTTGCATTGTTCACTCCTCCCAAAGAGCAGGCACAGATTCACTGATCAGCAGATTTTCAATCAGTCAATCGGTGCTTGTCATCGTTTCCGGGTGTTGTTGCCAGCGACATGACTAACTCCTCGCAGAACGCGTGTCGGTTCCGCACGCTGCGTGTGCCTCTAGCGTGTTGCAGCGGCAGTGGCCTCACGCAACATGGCCAGGCCAGCCTCGGTGTCTGCGCTCAAGTGGACGCGCAACAGGCGCCGACCTCGTTGAGCTAAGACCTGAAAGTCGCCGCGCGCTTGCGCCGCCTTCACCACGCCAAATGTGTACGCCTGACCGGGCACAGGCAAGTCAACAGCATCGTCGGCTGTGATCTGCAAAAATACGCCGGTATTGGGTCCCCCTTTGTAGACTTGACCCGTAGAGTGCAAGAACCGCGGGCCGAAGCCCAGGCAGGTGGCCGCGCGTGTGGCGTCGCGCACCAATCGGCGCATCTTCTGAAGTTCGTGCTCGTGTGCCTCATTCATCTCGATATAAGCGAGCAGCGCGAAATAATCGCCCGCGCCGATTCGCCGCAGGTGCGCGCGCAAGTAACCAACCAGTGATTGCTCATGGCCTGCCGCTTGAGCCAGCGCCGCAGCGTTCGCTTCGTCAGCGAAGAGTTTGATCCCGTCTTCTTGTAGAATCGGCGTTTCAGGCGGCAGCGACCCAGCCTGTTCGTAAGCGGCCGTCAGGTTGCGTGTCTCGACTTTGCTGGCTTCCACATCAGGTTGATTGAACGGGTGAATGCCCATGATCGAGCCAGCGACCGCTGTGGCCATTTCCCAGCGGAAAAATTCTTGGCCGATCTCCATCGGCTCAGTCATCGAGAGTCGGACGACAGGCTGGCCGGCTGCTTCGAGCAGATCAATCGCCGCATCCTGTGTGGCGTCGGGCGCTGCTTCCAAACGCACGTAGATGAACAGACGATCGTCTCCGTACACATCGGCCTGACCGATCGGTTCACCGTCCACCGGAATCAGTCCTCGACCCGCTTTGCCTGTGGACTCAGCGAGCAACTGTTCCAGCCACGCGCCAAGGCTTCGGATGGCCGGCGAGGCGATTATCGTCACTTTGTTTCGCCCATGATTGGCCAGCACGCCTAGAATCGCGCCTAACACAACACCGGGATTCTCTGGCGCCGGTCTATCCGGCGAGCAGGCTCTCACCATCATCTCAGCGCGACGCAGCAACTGCTGCGTGTTGATCCCCATGATGGCGGCCGGCGCCATGCCGAAATTGGACAGGGCAGAGAAGCGACCGCCGATACTGGGCACACCGAACAAGATGTGACGAAATCCGTCGGCTTCAGCGACGCGATGAAGCGCCGAGCCAGGATCGGTGATGGCGAGGAATTGCTGGCCGACCCGCTGGGCGCCGACGACTTGTTTGACGCGCTCGAAAAAGTATTGTTTCAAGATATTCGGTTCGAGCGTCGTGCCTGATTTGCTCGATATGATGAACAGCGTGTGAGCAAGGTCCACCTTCCGCTCGAATGTGTTGATCTGCGCTGGATCGGTTGAATCGAGCACAAACAATTCGGGGAAACCGTCAATTGTCCCAAACGTCGTCTTCAACACCTCTGGGCACAAGCTCGATCCGCCCATGCCGAGCAATAGCGCGTGTGAGAATCCAGCCTGCCTGATCTCGTCAGCGATAGCCCTCAGATGCTCATCCTGCTCGAGCTGCTCCTTGACAATCTCCAACCAGCCCAGCCAACTGGCTTCATCAGCGCCTGTCCACAGTGTTGCATCGCGCGACCAGAGACGCTGCACGTTGTTACTGGCGTGCCACTGGGCAAGCGTGGCGTTGATCTGCATCAGCAGCTCATCGTCCGATGTTTTCAATGGAATCATGCCTACCCCTGTTGGCGCCGCATTGGTGACGACGCCAAGCGAGCCTGTAGTATAGCTTACGGGAGACCATCTGTAACAGAGAGACGCTTGAGCCTGAGGCCATTTTCATGAATGCCGCCTGCTGCGGTGGATGATTCAACCAAGTGCTCCGGCCTCATGTTCACTGTCCGCCTCTCGGTTGTTTTGGCGGCGACGCGCTGAGCGCTTTCGTATCACTCGCCGCTTTGTTGTAGGAGTTTAGCGACCAGCGCGGTCCAGCCGGTTTGATGGCTGGCGCCGATGCCCGCGCCGTTGTCACCATGGAAGTATTCGTAGAACAGAATCAGGTCGCGCCAATGCGGATCGTGTTGAAATTTCTCTGTGCCGCCATAGACCGGTCGTCGCCCGTCGGCGCCTCGCAAAAAAATGTGTGTCACTCGGCGCGACAGCTCAGCCGCAATCTCCCACAGGTTCAACATCCGGCCAGAACCAGTAGGGAATTCAACCGTGTAGTCGTCGCCGAGGAAGTAGTGGAATTTTTGCAGCGATTCGATGATCAAGTAATTGACCGGCATCCACACCGGGCCGCGCCAGTTGGAGTTGCCGCCAAACAAGCCTGTGCTCGATTCAGCCGGCTCGTAATCAACACGGTATTCCGCGCCGTTCACGTTGAGCACGTACGGGTGGTCTTTGTGAAAGCGGGAGAGCGCGCGAATGCCGTAAGGCGATAGGAATTCGTTTTCATCCAGCATATAGCGCAAGACACTGCGCAATCGCTGACGGTTGACCAATGAAAGAAACCGACGGGTGCATCGCCCGTCCCGCATCTCTGATTCGACATACTCGCCGAACTCTGGGCGGTTGTTAATGAACCACTCCATGCGACGAAGAAAGCCGGGCAGCCGCTCCAATTGATCGGCATCCAGCGTCTCAACGGCAAACAGCGGAATCAAGCCAACCATCGAACGCACTTTGAGCGGGAAGTTGGCGCCATCCTTCAAGTGCAACACGTCATAGAAGAATCCGTCCTGTTCGTCCCACAGCCGGATGCCTTCACCAGCAATGTTGTTCATTGCTCGGCAAATATAGACGAAATGCTCGAAAAATTTGCTGGCCACGTCTTCATAGGCTGGGTCTTCTTTGGCCAGTTCCATAGCAATGGCCAGCATATTGAGGCAATACATGCCCATCCAGCTTGTGGCGTCCGACTGCTCCAGGTGCCCGCCCGTCGGCAACGGCTTACTCCGGTCGAAGACGCCGATGTTATCCAGGCCAAGGAAGCCGCCCTGAAAGACGTTTTTGCCTTCCGCATCTTTTCGGTTAACCCACCACGTGAAGTTGAGCAGCAGCTTATGAAAGACGCGCTCAAGGAATCGGCGATCGGCATGGCCGCTGCGCTTCTTTTCGATTTTGTAGACGCGCCACGCCGCCCACGCGTGCACCGGTGGATTGACGTCGCCCAGCGCCCACTCGTAGGCGGGAATCTGACCGTTCGGGTGCATGTACCACTCACGCAGCATCAAGATGAGTTGTTCTTTGGCAAGATCGGGATCAACGAGCGCCAACGCTACGCAATGAAACGCCAGGTCCCAGACGGCATACCAGGGATATTCCCATTTGTCGGGCATGGAGATCACGTCGTCGTTGTACAGGTGCGTCCACTCATGATTGCGTCCTTTTAGGCGTTGCGGCGGCGGCAGCGGTTGGCCGGGATCGCCGTTGAGCCAGCGATGGATGTCGTAATAATAAAATTGCTTGCTCCAGAGCAATCCACCAAATGCCTGACGCATGACGTTCTTGGCATCATCAGAAAGCTGCTCTGGAATGATGCCTCGGTAAAACTCATCCGCTTCGCGCCGGCGCTCGGCCAGCGTCTGCTCAAAATCGGCGAACGCCTCGTTATCCAGCGCCACGTTGGTGAATCGGAGTCGTCTGCTTACACGCTGGCCGGGGCCGATCAGCAGAGGATAATGCGCTGCGGCTTTCGTGCCGACCCGGTCAGGATTCACAGCCTCTTGCGCGCCGTGCACGATGTAATCATTGATGCTGTCTTTGACATACGGCGTTTCATTCTGGCCCCACCCGAATCGTTGCTTGTTCGTTTCATTTTCCGTGAACAGCAACGCGGGCAGCCCATCGCAGTATAACCAGCGGCGACCATACACATGATGGTCGAGTTCAATCACGTTGGCAGTATTGGTGGCAGCGCCTTGACGCAACTGTGGCCGTTGTGCTTCCAGCCCAAATGACCATGTATTGCGGAACCAGATCGTCGGCAGCAGGTCCAGGTGCGCCGCTTCTGGCCCGCGATTGATGACCTCAATCTGCACGAGAATGTCTTCAACATCAGCTTTAGCGTATTCCACAAAGATGTCGAAATAGCGGTCCTCATTAAAAACACCTGTGTCGAGCAATTCAAATTCAAGCTCATGCTTGCTGCGCCGTTGATTCTCCTCGATCAACCGCTGATATGGGAATGCCGCTTGTGGATACTTGTAGAGAAATTTCATGTATGAATGCGTCGGCGTGGAATCCAGATAGAAGTAATACTCTTTGACATCCTCGCCGTGGTTGCCCTGCGGGCCGGTCAGTCCGAACAGGCGCTCTTTCAGGAATGGGTCGTTACCATTCCAAAGAGCCAGCGCGAAACAGATACGCTGGTGACGATCTGAGATGCCGCCGATACCATCTTCGCCCCAGCGATACGTTCGCGAGCGCGCATGCTCATGAGGGAAGAAGTCCCACGCTGAGCCATCCGGGCTATAGTCTTCACGGACTGTGCCCCACTGCCGCTCGCTTAAATAAGGTCCCCATCGTTTCCAGTGTTTGACGCGCTGACGTGACTCGGCTAATCGGCGCTGTTCATGATTCATGGCGGCACCTCGTGTCCGGCTTTGTGGCAACGACCCATAGTTTTATGCTACTGAGCAACATAATTCAACTTGAATCGTCGGTCGTTGGCATGAGGCGGATCATGACACGACGGTTGTTCGGCTCGTTGTTTTGGATTCGATTTCGTGTTGTTTTCACGTCGTTGGATGGAGGCGGATCATGACGCGGATGGCGAACGAGCAGTCAGTGATCAACTCGTCTCGGTCGAGTTCGGGATGAGATTAAGCGTCTCTAAGTAGGTGGACAAACGTTCTGGGAGATTTTGGGGGACGGGCAGTTTTGGCGTGCGGTGACGGGTGACCGCTTTCCGGCCAAAGCTGCGACACGTCGCGGCACTCCAACGTCACGAACTTTTGTCACGTTACTTAGCTTCTGGCTGCTGACCCCTGGCTCGTGACTGCTAACTCCTAACTCCTGACTGCTAACTCCTGACTCCTAACTCCTAACTCCTGACTCACACATGGCCTTTGCTTCGGACGATTGGTATTAGCTCGGTTCTCTGAGCCGCAGCACACTTTTCTTAGGATCAACCTGCTCAATGCACAGCGCGAGGTAATCGCCCGGCTCATGCTGCGCTTTGGTGGTCAGAAAGCCGTGAATGAACAGGCCGTCGAGTTCGACCACGTATCCGCCCTTCGTCTCTTCGAGAATCCAACCGTGATGTCGGCTGTCGGCAGGTTGTCGCGCCAGATATTCCAGCGCCCAATAATTGACGGCCTGTCGTTCGATGGCACGCATGTCGCGTTCGGCTGATTCGGCGGCTCCCAACACATACAGCAATTCTTCTTTTTCATAAGGCAGCGGCTCACCGGCCAGGGCAGCGGCTATTTGTCGTTGAATGACCACGTCGGAGAAGCGACGAATCGGCGAGGTCAATTGAGTGTAAGCGTCCAGGCCCAACCCGGCGTGCGGCTGAGGCGACAGCGACAGTCGCGAGCGTCGCATGCCCCGGAGCGCCTTCATGACGCTGACCGGATCATAGCCGGATTCAGCGCCGTAAAAGCCCGGCTCCCCGTCAGGCGCATCCTGCGTGCGGTAGATCAGCGGGACGCCTTCCCGCGCGGCATATTGCGCCGCGAGCCTGTTGGCCAGAATCATCATTTCACTGATTAACTGACGGCTGGGCGAGTTGGGATCGAGCACTTTCACGGTGATCTGGTCATCTTTGACGTAGATTTTCAATTGTGGCCGACGAATGATGATGGCGCCGGCGGCCAAGCGTTGACTGATCAGGTTTGGCGTCAACGCAGCCAGATGATGAAGCTGCTCAGTCAACAGTCCGTCGGGCTGCGCCTGCAGCATTTGATCAACTTGCGCGTAGCTGAGCCGATGCGTGACGCGAATTTGACCGCGTGACACTTGCCAATCCAGCACGCGCGCGTTGGCGTCGAAGTCAACTTCGAAACTCATCGTTGGTCGCCACTGGTCTTGATTGAGGCTGGCCAGATCATAGCTGAGCCGTTCGGGAAACATGGTCACCGTGCGCGTGGGCAAGTAAATCGAGGCGCTGCGGCGGTAGGCTTCCTGGTCGAGCGGATCATCTTTGCTGACAAAGTGAGCCACATCGGCGATGTGAATCCCTACGCGCCATCGGTCACTGAGACGTTCAATTGTCAAGGCATCATCCACTTCGCGGGTTTCTTCATCATCAATGCTGACGGTGATCAACGCGGTGAAATCGCGTCGGGCATCATTTGGTTGGAATGGGACGAGTCGCTCAGCCTGCTCCAGCACGCGCCGTGGAAAGCGTTCCTCGATGCCAGCGATGACCAGCAGCGGGTCTGCTTGCGCATCCAGGCGACCGGTCTTGACGAGTAATTCAAACGCCGCTTCCTTCGCTGTGAGGTCCTCGTGCGCCTCCCTCAGGAGCGCCGTTGCGTCATTGGTTTTCTGGCGCAGCAGGAAGTCTTCGGTTTGTTGAAGCAGTCCGGCCATCGCCGGCGGCACGTCACACGTGCCATCTGTCGTTAACACGGCTCGAATCCATTCCAAGGCTTGTTGGCGGAACGCTTCCTTCTCCTGGCGTCGGCGCGTCGCAGTGATCTGGTCAGCAACGTGCTGTCGCGTGCGCGGCGTGAAGCGAATTCCGTGACGCTTAAAGCGCAGCGAGTCGTCCATCAAGGCGCGGAACAATGCCGATTGACGTATGGCATCCGCCTGGCCAAAGTAACTGCGGGTCAGTTCCGCCAGCTCATATTCTCGCGCTTCATCCACTGTGCTTTCCCAAAGAAATTCGGTGTCAATCTCCGCCTTGATCGCTTCAATGTGCGACTTGAGCTGAGAAATCACCGCATCCGGCTCGCTGGTCAGTCGGTCAGAGCTGTGAACAGCGATCACGTGATTGAGCGAGATGCGTTCATGCTTGCCCCGTTCGTCGGTCACGTGAAGTTTGTCGCCGGCCTGACGCGTGACCACGCCGAATCGAACGCCGACTCCGTCCAGATATTCGATGAGTTTTCCTTGGTAGTCAGTCATGTTCAATCACTCATCCTCATGCTCACGCGACCGGCCAGCGCCGTGTGGCTCATTGATACGCTTGTGATGACTCAGTAGCTTTCCGCCCTTCAGGCTTGCCGAGAAAGCAGCGCCAGGCGATTCATGTATATGCTTGTGATGATGAGCTGCTAACTGCTTCTCCCGTCGGTTTGATTCAATACGGCCGTTCAGTCGCCGTGATCTCTCATGGCTCAGTGCTATCATGAAGCGCCATTTTATCCCACCAGCAGGCTTTTGCCAAAGAGTCGTGATCCCTCCCCAATCGCCGAGTAGGTGGACAAGAGTTCCGGGACATTTTGGGGGACGGATTGAAGGGACGGGACGTTTCGGCGTGTGGTGACGTGTCACCGCTGTCCGGCCAAAGCTGCGACACGTCGCAGCACTCCAAAAACGTCACGAACTTTTGTCACGTTACTGAGCCGTTGAAGAAGCGCCACGGGTTCTCTGTGAATTCGTTCATCCTGTTCAACCGCTCCCCAGAAACGGTCTTCGTCTGGCGCGTCTGCAACGCGCCGCCATTGGTTGCTCTGGTGGCGCAGACGTTGCGCGTCTGGCTATCGTGTGGCGGGCTGCTTGCGCGGCCAAATGCGCCGCCATGAGCTGGTGTTTCAGGCGTTGCAGGTTTGAGGTCTGAAGTTTAACGTGCTGAATCCGAGCGAGCATGAGAGCAACGGTGGTAGACAGCGAGCGAACGTAGCCAGATGTGCAGCGTCTGGAGAAGCCATAGTCCATACATCTGCGCCTTGAAGAGGCGCACCGAGCTACCTTGCGTGCCTTTGCGAAAAAGCTTCCATTCCGGTCATGCAAGGAAGATTCTTCAAAGCATTACTCCGCGATCACAAGAAACACCCCTCATTTGGCGCGGTCTGCACCACCGGCGCAGATCACACGCTTCTATGGTGGCAAACGCTCCTCTTTAGAACCCGGAGAGAACCTCGCCGCATTGGCCGTGCTAATGCGCTTGCTCAACCGAAAGCGATGCGCTTGAGCCTATTCAGATTTGGCTCGGTCAGAAGCCGGTCGCGGTTCATGCCAGGCTCTGCTGGGTGATCATTCAATCAAAGCATCACCGAGTGACAAGCCGGTTACCATTCAAACCGAGCCCCGGCCCCGGCAAACATGAACCGGTACCTTTCCTGCATCGCTTCAGCTTGGTCCTCGGCTTCGTCTTTGCCGATGATGTACTCCGCTCTAACCCTGACTGAGATACCGAGGCCGCGGTCGAACGACATCAGGCTGCCCAGATCAAGTTCTTTGGTTTGCCAGCTTCCGGTGCCCCTCCAGTTCAGGTTAGAAAACTGGTGGACACGGGTCTCACCGTTGTAGACGTGAACATCGGTGATAACCGGCCACTGATATGTGCTCTCGGCTGTGGCCCAGAACCGGATTCTCAGATACCGCGCCCTGACCGTCAGAGCATCGAGTCGAGCTGATGTCGGGACAGCAAAATGGACCCAGTTGTCGAATCCCTGTTTCTGATGGAAATCTAATCCCCAACCACGATAGAGCATCCAGTCGGTTCTCTCAGGAAATTCAAGCTTGGCGCTATGACCATGACACCACATCCACTCAGTGGTGGCCAAAGAAGCCTCCGGCAGAGAAAGTGTCAGGCCAAGTATCAAGCATATAATCGTTATAAGTGCTTTGTGTCTCATCGTCGTTACTCCTTATGAAGATGGCCACAGATTGCGCGGGATTCACACTGATTTTCTTTGGTAAAATCGGCGCATTCTGTGATCGCCCGGAAAATCCATGGGAGCGCACACTCCTGACGTGCCCATTGAGCTTGCTGGACCTGGGCGTTCCCAGGTATTCATGCTTCGTGGTGCGCCCGGAACTCATGGGCGACTCCCCAATAAATGATTTCCTGGAAGGGTGTACCAAAAGATGCTCAATATGTCAACCGCGCCGAAGCCCTTTGACCCAAGCGGGGGTAGGCAACGAACCAACTCGCTTGCTCGCCGGTTCGCTTATGGGCGCGTCTGAACAGAGGCCACGACATGGCCCGTTTGCTCAAGGCCTATGTGACATTTGTGATCCTGCCTTCCTACAGGCGATGTCGCATGGTCGTCATAAGCGTTCGTGCATGGGCCTCTCTTGCTCCATGCTGGGAAAAATGCCCCGCTTGCCCTTGGCAATAAACAGCCGATTTGTCAAGCATTCTCTCGTCGCTGAAAATGACTCGTGCTCTCCAAGTGGTAGGCATTCCATCTTGACTTAACCAACGTGCTCGGTATAACCTTAAAGCCGCTAAAATTATAACTTTTTACGGAGGTAGGGGACGAGCTTGAGTAATTTTATTCCTAAACATAGGGTAGGCGGTTCTTCATCTCCTAGTCAGTCGTAGTGGATGATGAGGCACGTTCTAGTCGGGTGACACGTGAAAGAGAGGGCGCAAAACTGCACCGATGAAGGGTTGCGCCATAAGCGTGTGTCGCTACCTTCTTTTGAAGCAAGCCAGGGGGGTCCTACGAGTTGTGTAACGCGCGATTACACCAATGGCGGCAGCCTGCCTCAATGCCCCTCTCACGCCGTGAAGTAGGCGAATAGAAATTAACACCAGAGCGAGGATTCTTCATGAAGCAGCATGTGCTGGTCACCGGCGGCGCTGGATATTTAGGGTCTGTCTTGACCGAACATTTACTGAAGGCCGGCTATCGGGTGACAGTTGTTGATAACCTGATGTATGGGCAGCATTCGTTGTTTCATCTCTGTGCGCATCCGGCCTTTGATTTCGTATTCGGCGATGCGCGGGATGAACAGGTGATGCGCCCGTTGATTAACAGGGCGGATGCGTTGATTCCGCTGGCCGCTATTGTAGGAGCGCCCGCGTGTGATCGCGATCCGTGGTTGGCTCAATCAGTCAACGTTGACGCGATTCGATTGCTCAATCGGCTACGCAGTCCACAGCAGTTAGTTGTATTCCCGACGACCAACAGCGGCTACGGGACTCGTTCGGGCGATGTCTACTGCTCGGAAGAGACGCCGCTGGAGCCGATCACCCTCTACGGTCGGACGAAGGTCGAAGCAGAGGCTCACTTGCTGGACAGCCCCAATACGATCACGCTGCGTCTGGCAACCGTCTTTGGGATGTCGCCACGAATGCGGCTCGACTTGCTGGTCAATCACTTCGTCTATGCTGCCGTGACGGACGGCTATATTGTGATCTTCGAAAAGGATTTCAAGCGCAACTATATCCACATTCGTGACGTGGCCGATTGCTTCCTTCACTGCTTGGAGCATGCCGAGCGGATGGTCGGGCGGACGTACAATGTTGGGTTGGATGACGCGAATTTATCCAAAGAAGAGCTGGCGCTGAAGATCAAAGAGCATGTACCAAATTTCTATATTCACTTTGCCTCGGTGGGCAGCGATCCCGACAAGCGGAATTACATTGTCTCGAATCAGCGGCTGCGTGAAGCGGGCTTTGAAGCGCGACGTTCACTGGACCAAGGGATTGAAGAGCTGTTGAAAGGGTATCGCATGCTGGGGCGCAAGCACTTGACCAACGTCTGATGCGGCGCATGACAGATGCAAGCGGCTCTCGATCTCAGTAGTATGACCACGTTGGTGCTGTGCGGCGGGTTGGGAACGCGGCTGCGTGCGGTTATTGGTGAGAGACCCAAGGCATTAGCCCCGATTGCCGGTCATCCATTCTTGCATTACCTGTTGCGATACCTTCAGCGACAACATGTCCGTGACGTGGTCTTGTGCACCGGCTTTGGCGCAGCCGAGATCGAAGCCTACTGTCAAGACGGCAGAGCATGGCAGCTCGAGATTCGCTATTCGTGTGAAGACCGGCCATTGGGCACAGCCGGAGCCATCAAGCAAGCAGAATCCTATGTCAGGTCTAATCCGCTCTGCGTCTTGAACGGCGACTCACTCGTGCAAGCAGACCTATCTACCTTGGTTCAATTTCATCGGGCGAAACAGGCGCGTATGACCCTGTGTCTGGTTGAGGTTCCGTCCCGCGCGCGATTCGGCTCGGTGACGCTTGCTGCTGATGGAACGATCATCAGTTTCGGTGAAAAGCGCCATCAGCAGGCCGGTTTGATCAATGCAGGCCTCTACGTCATGGATCAAGCCGTGCTGCAAATGATTCCGCCTGGCTCGCCGCTCTCGCTCGAGCGCGATGTCTTGCCACGCATGATTGGCCAACGATTGTACGGTCTGGTCGCCGCAGACCCGTTCATTGACATCGGGACGCCGGAGACGTACACGCTGGCTCAATCGCTCTTGCCTGATTGGATGAACGAGGCCGAAGCATGAGGTCGTTGGTGTTACTTGATCGAGACGGGACGATCAATGTGGAGAAGCACTACCTGTCATCTCCCGATCAAGTCGAACTGTTGCCGGCGGCGGCTGAAGGGATTCTCCAGATGCGGCAGCTCGGTCTCACGGTCGTTGTCGTAACGAATCAATCGGCGATTGCGCGTGGCTACATGGACCGGCGCACGCTCGAGCAGATTCACCGGCGCTTATGCGCCTTGCTTGAGGAACAGGGGGCGTCCTTGGATGCCATTTATGTGTGTCCACATCATCCTGATGATGGCTGTGTGTGCCGCAAGCCGGCGCCGGGCCTGGCTCAGCAGGCAGCCGCCGAGTGGCAAGCTGAGCTGTCTGGCTCGTTTGTGATTGGAGATAATGTCTGTGATATTGAACTGGGACGGCGCATCGGGGCAACCACGCTGTTGGTTCGGACAGGGTACGGCGCTCGTGTCGCTGCCGATGGAACGGCGCAGCCGGACTATGTCGTTGACGATTTGCAACACGCGGCGCGTGTGATTGCCGAGCTGATAGCCAATCAGCAGAAGAGAGTGGAATGATCATCACGAAAACGCCATTACGGGTCAGCTTCCTGGGGGGCGGGACGGATTATCCCGATTACTTCCGCCAGCACGGCGGTCAGACCTTGGGTGTGGCCATTGATAAGTATTCCTATGTGATCGTCAATCGGCTGGCCCAATTGTTTGAGCATACCATCCGTGTCAGTTACTCGCGCACCGAATTGGTCAGCGGTGTGGATCAGATCGAGCATCCGGCGGTGCGCGGCTGCCTCCAATTTCTCGGCCTCGACGGGCATCTTGAGGTGCACTACGTCGGCGATCTGCCTGCTCGGACCGGACTCGGCTCGTCATCTTCATTCACCGTGGGACTCTTGCATGCGCTTCACGCGCTCAAAGGCGAGTTGGTCAGCGCAGAGCAGTTGGCCGCCGAAGCTGTCTATGTTGAGCAGCAGGTGATCGGCGAACGGGTCGGCGTGCAGGATCAGTATACCTGCGCTTATGGCGGATTGGTCCACTTGCAATTCGAGCGC
This sequence comes from Blastocatellia bacterium, assembly GCA_025054955.1. Taxonomy (NCBI): domain Bacteria; kingdom Pseudomonadati; phylum Acidobacteriota; class Blastocatellia; species Blastocatellia bacterium. The sequence continues at coordinate 27,223 of JANWZE010000085.1, forward strand.
GACGGCCATGTGCGCGTCTCGCCAGTGCCGCTGCCGCCGCAACGCCTGAGCGAGCTACAGTCGCACATGATGCTCTTTTACACGGGCATCAGCCGCCACGCCCACGAAGTGCTCGAGGAGCAACTGGAACGCACTAAACAAGGCATCAATGCGACCGATCTCAGCTATCTGAGCAGCCTCGTCACTCAAGGGTTGGACGTGCTGATCAACGGACATCCGATCAGTCTCTTTGGCGAGCTCTTACACTGTGCCTGGATGGCCAAGCGGCGACTCTCCAGCAAAATTTCAACGGCAGCGATAGACCAGGGTTACGATTGCGCGCGTCAGGCAGGAGCTATCGGCGGGAAATTGCTCGGCGCCGGCGGCGGCGGATTCTTGCTCCTGATCGTGGAACCGGCAAAACAACAGGCCGTCGAACAGGCGCTGCGTCCATGGCGACGCGTTGAAGTGGCGTTCGACCATACCGGCAGCACACTCCTATTTTATCAACCAACGAACGTGAGTCGTCATCGCGCTGCAAGGGAATCCTCCTGAGCTGAAGCTCGCCACGAAGGATGAACAGAGAATGCTTTCGTGAGGTTCGTGTGTTTCGTGGGCGATTTTCGGAGGAGTCGGGCGGCCACGGCGAGCCGCCCGTACAGGGTGGCTCTGGGCTCGCGTTTTTGCCCGGAAAGCGGGCAGGCCTGTATGGGGGCCTCGCTGTGGGCCCCCGCGTAGAATGCGTGTGAGCGGCTAGGACCGAATTCTTCAACCCGCAATTGGTACTGTCCATCTGTGTTCATTAGTGGTGTTTCCGAGGAATCGCTCACATGTTATTTCAGAGGAATCGCCCATGTGCAAACGCACGCCACGAACGATGAAAATAGAATTCTTTCGTGAGGTTCGTGTGTTTCGTGGGCGATTTTCGGAGGAGTTCTACATGCCGTCTGGACGACGCCCAGAAACGATGAAAACGCCACAGGCAGGAATTGCCTGTGCCATGCTCTTAAGGGCAAAAAACCAAGAAGGAGCTATACGTCATTTGACTGCCTCCTGTAGGACTCTATAAAATGCGAGCAGCCCGGTTTCCGAAATACACACTAGCCGAATCTTCACAGGGAGGAACTTAACCTATGACATCTCAAAACCTACCAATGGACATTCTCAAGGATGATCACCGTGCAAATGAGGAGCGGCCCTCACTCGCCTCCGCCGATCGCCGTGAGGTATTGAAGATTGGGGGTGGCCTGGTGCTGGGCTTGGGTGCAGGGGCGTTGATCGGTCATGAGCCCGCTGTTCACGCGCAACCAGTAACCTATGCCAGTTGGATCCATGGCCATACCGCTCATATCGAATTCCCGGATCGGGTGAGGCGAATAACCTACCTTGGCTTTCACGTGGACATCGAGCCGAGAGCTGGCTCGCTCAACTGGGTCCATTTTGGCATTCCCACTCCGGTGATCGTGAACAACCAGCGGTTGAGAATCCTGCGCGTGATTCTCAATTTCTCCACAGCGAGCGTTGATGCCTTTGTGTCCAATGTGCACGTGTGGGATGCGGCAACCCGGATCGCCATTTTCGATGGCCTTGGCCTGAGCGGTAATCGTCCTAATCAGGTCTTCGCCATCCCGGGGACGCCCTCTGTGTTTAATGGCATTGGCATCTCGATTGGCATTGCCGCTGGCGTTGAGCCGCTGGACCATCGCTTCTTCTTCCGCAGCGTAGGCGCTGAGTTTACGGTCTGAGCGACTCATTTCGTTCCAGCAAGCCCAACCCCCGCCGGAGCGGCTAGCGTGTGGACGAGGAAACGATGCACACCGAAGGGCCGGCGGGGCATCGGACCACATCACCTGGCTAACATCATGCGCTTGAGTGGCGGCAATGAGCGATACGGCTCATCCGCGTGACCGGCGGCGTTGCCCACCAGCAGACCATTCAACCACCATGAATCAGTTCATAGTTTGTCATCGAAAGGTGAAGGTTGATGCCTCGACGGTCAGACACGCTCGATAATTGTGGCGATGCCCTGCCCGCCGCCGATGCACAACGTGATCAGCGCCGTGCCAAGACCGGATCGTTCCAACTCATCGAGCGCCGTCCCCAGTAAACAAGCGCCGGTGGCTCCCAGCGGATGACCAAGCGCAATGGCGCCGCCATTGACGTTGACCTTAGCATGATCGAGGTTCAAATTGCGCATGACTTGAAGCGGCACGACGGCGAACGCTTCGTTGATCTCCCACAGATCAATATCGTTGGCGCTCATACCGGCTTTGGCCAGTGCCTTCTGTGAAGCCGGCGTTGGAGCGGTGAGCATGATGATCGGTTCGTCGCCATACGTGGCCATCGCACGAATGCGCGCTCGGGGCTTCAGGCCATGCGCCTTGACATAACGCTCCGAGGCCAGCAGCACAACAGCGGCTCCATCCACAATGCCACTGGAATTGCCTGCCGTGTGAACATGGTTGATGGATTTGACTTGCGGATACCGCTGCATGGCGATTTGATCAAGCGTCTCGCCATTTGGGCCAGCCGGCATCATGCCCAGTTCAGCAAACGATGGCGATAGCCCAGCCAAGGCTTCCAACGTCGTCTCCGGTCGGGGATGCTCATCAACAGCAAGCGCCACCTCGCCTGTTTCAGGATTCTTCACCGGGAATAGGCTTTTGCTAAACCGTCCCTCTTTCTGAGCGCGGGCCGCCCGACGTTGAGATTCCAGCGCAAACCGGTCAACGTCCTCGCGTGAAAAACCTTCGAGTGTGGCAATCAGGTCGGCGCTGATGCCTTGTGGCACCTGGAAATGCTTTTGTCGAAGCAGCGGATTGTTGCCGTCAATGCCGGCGCCATCTGCGCCCATCGGTACACGCGACATGCTTTCAACGCCGCCGCCAATGACGACATCCTGAGCGCCCGACATGACGCCCATCGCAGCAAAGTTGACAGCCTGCAAGCCGGAACCGCAAAACCGGTTCAACGTCACAGCCGTCACTTGCAGTGGCCAGCCTGCCGTCAACACCGCGTTGCGAGCAATGCCAGCGCCTTGCTCGCCCGCTTGCGTGACGCAGCCAATGACGACATCGTCAACATCGTCTTTGGGAATGCCAGCACGCTCGACAAGGTGGTTCAGTGTTTGAGCGAGCAATTCCTGTGGATGAATGCCGGAAAGCGCGCCCTTGCCGGCCTTGCCACGCCCACGTGGCGTTCGTACAGCATCAATAATGTAAGCCGTTGTCATGTTCAAATCTCCTCCGTTAGATAAAGCTGAGATTTTTGTTTCAGCACGGCGAACCTGTCACATGGTTCGCGACGCACCTGAGCAGATAGACTCCCTTGCGCGGTTGGGCTGTTGGTTGAAACATGTTCAGGGATGCACAACGTCATGCTGATTGCCTCTTTAGGAATTTGCCTGTTGATTGGGCGTGCCGCTGTCTTGACTCAGACGGAAGATCAGGCACGTTGTCGTCCCGTGGGCATAGAGCAGGCCGGATTGGTCAAACACCCGCGCCTGCGCCGTTGCAATGCGACCGCCTCGATAAATGACTTCGCCTTCACAACGAAGAGGCCCGGTCTGGATCGTCACCGCGCGGACGTAGTTCACATGAAGCTCAAGGGTCGTGCTGCCTTCGCCACGGGGCAACATCGTATGAATCGCGCAGGCCATCGCCGAATCCATCACCGTCGCCAGCAGCCCGCCATGCACGACTCCCAGTGGATTGTAATGGCATTCGTGCGGCGAAACGACAAACACAACACGTCCGGGGCTGACCTCAACCAGATCGTATCCCATCAACGAGGCAATCGGCGGAGCTGGGAGCTGTTGCCGCTGGATCGCTTGTAGGTATTCCAGGCCGCTCATCTGCCTCGCCGTGGCAGCCACCGCCTGCGGGTCTGCCCATGTAATCGTGCGCTCACGTTTCATGTCATCACCTCACATATCGTCCAGTTTTTGTCGCCAGGCTTCAATCTGCGCCGCATGGTGCGGCAAATGCTTCAACACAACAGCACGAACCAGCTTGAACGTGACCGATGACTCGACAATGTCATCGGGCGCCCTGCGTCGCCGTCCGAAATGAAGACCTCCGCCAACTCGTCCAGCGCCTCCAGCTCGTGAAAGATTACCTGATGCCTCATTGCGAGCCGGTTGTCAGCAATCATTGGTTTTCCCTTGGCGTCATCTTGCGTATTTTGCAGGTGGCCGTTTCGCCTTCGCCCGCTGAACCTCGGTATTGAGCTCGATTGCTAGTTCACACTGTGCACCGACAACCGCATTCGAACTGGATCGCCACGGGCGATACGTGGCGGGTTACTCGATCGCGCCGAACATGCAATACTAACAGCGTGTATGGATCGAACACCACCACATCCTTGACTCCTTGAGACAAGTAAAAATGAGGCCCGATTTCCAGGTCCTTGGCCTCATGCCCCTTGCTGATCACTTCAATGACCGCCTCAGGAATCAGCGTCACGGCTTCTTCTTCTTCGTCAGGCTCGCGGCAAAAGATGGCAATGTCCGGACGCTTCAGTGAACCGTCGGGAAAGCTGATGTATATATCGGCGGCGTGAATACATTCGCAGGTTGCGACTGGCTCAGATGGTTGTGAGCCTCGTTCAATCGTCGCACGGATGCGATCAACGGCCTTCTGGTGCTTCCAGACCGGATGCGGCTCCCAGATGGGCAGACCACCGACAATCTCAAGACGAATGCCCAGCTCATCTGCGCGTAAGAATTTTTTATCCATCGTCGTATTTCCCAAGGTTACCGAGTTAAGCATAAGCCGGTGAATCGAGCAAGTCTCCCGTCGAAGCCTCATGCAAGCCGGCTCCTCTGTGCGAGTCCTGCGAGCCTGTGATTACGGAGCACCATTTTTCCGCCTTCTGACTCGCGGGTAGCGCAATGGCTCAAGGTAGTGTTTTTTCATTCTGCCAGGGAGGCGGTTAGTGCCGTCAGCTCATTCATAGCCTGCCCATGATGGCGGCACATCGCGTTGGCGTCGCGCGCGGACGACATTTGAATCATTCAGGCGGTGCTTTCACTCGTCGCTACGCGACGGCTTGCTCTGACCACCCTCGTGATGCCGTCCTTAAAAGAACCGCTTCACTTCATGCTGCCCTTACGCGGCTTGGCATGAACGTGTTTGCCGACCGCGTCGCGCGTGTGGCGTCGGATTCCAAGGCTGTTAATGTTTGCTCACCGTCAATTGCATCGGGTCGGATTCCCAAGCTGTTGATGTTTGCTCACCGATCATCCATGCTCATTCGGCAGAGGTCTGCGCGCGGTGACGAGCCATCATGAGTTGGTCTATCATATTTTCTGCTATGCGCCGGGAGACGTTAGTGGACTTCTTTCAGGATATGGCCAACGCGCGCGGCGAGTTCCTCGTCTACGACGACGGCTATCGAAGCTGGTCGTACACGTATTCGGATGTCGCGCGAGCGGCCAAGGCGTTTGCCGTGCGACTGGAGGCCGCCGGCATTGGCAAAGGTGACAAAGTCATCATCTGGAGCGAGAATCGCCCGGAGTGGGTCGTGGCGTTCTGGGGTTGCCTGCTGGTCGGCGCCGTGGTAGTTCCAATTGATTATCGGGCGTCGAGCAATTTCCTACAACGCGTTCGACAGATCGTACAGCCGCGGCTCATACTGATTGGCGAGGAGGTTTCATTCAGTGACGGCGATGCTTCGCCGCCCGTCTGGCCGCTCAGTGAGATCACCGCGTCAATGGAACAATGGGCTGATCGAGCCACGATCGAGTCAATCAGCGCGTCACTTGCATTGCCCAGCCGCGATGATGTCATCCAGATCATCTTCACCTCTGGAGCGACTGCTGAACCGAAAGGCGTGCTAATTACACACCGCAATATCCTGGCCAACATTGTTCCAGTGGAAAATGAAATCCTGAAGTACCGCTGGCTTGGTCGCCCGTTCTTTCCGTTGCGGTTTCTCAATCTGTTGCCGCTCAGCCATCTGTTTGGGCAGGCGATGACAATGTTCATTCCGCCGATGCTGCCGGGCACAGTTGTGTTCATGCGCGGCTACAATCCAGAGCGCATCATCAAGCAAATTCGTATGCGGCGCATCTCGGTCTTGGTCTGTGTGCCGAAAATTCTGGAGGTGCTGCGCGAGTATATTGTTCATGTTGATCCGAAGGCAGCCCGCATGAAGCCGGTTCGGCGACACGTGCTTCGACGGTGGTGGATGTACCGAAAGGTGCATCGCCTGTTCGGGATGAAATTCTGGAGTTTTGTTGTCGGCGCAGCGCCGCTGGACCCGGCGTTGGAAGCGTTCTGGTCTGGTCTGGGGTTTCTGGTGATTCAAGGTTACGGATTGACGGAAACGGCTCCGATTGTCACGCTGAATCATCCGTTTAACGCGCAGGCCGGTTCGGTCGGCAAGGCGCTGCCGGGCGTTGAAGTGAAGATCGCGCCGGATGGCGAGATTCTGGTACGCGGCGAAAATGTCACCGTTGGTTACTACTGCGCTGATGATGAAACAGCTCAAGCGTTCGAGGATGGTTGGCTACATACGGGTGACATCGGCGCATTTGATGAAGAAGGCCGCTTGTACGTGCGCGGACGCAAAAAAGAGATGATCGTCACGCCGGAGGGCTTGAATGTGTTTCCTGAGGATGTCGAGCGGGTGTTAGAGCGGATTGCCGGCGTGCGTGAAGCAGCCGTCATCGGCGTCACGAGAGGCGGTCAGGAGCGTGTTCATGCGGTGCTCGTGCTGGAAACAGGCGGCGCCAAGAACATTCCGTTGGTTCATCCGGCTGAGGTTGTGCGGCTGGCCAACCAACAACTGGAAGAGCATCAGAAGATACGTGGCTTCAGCGTCTGGCCTGGAGATGCGCTGCCACGCACCGAGGGGACGCGCAAACTGAAGCGCCGGCAGATCAAGCAATGGGTTGAACAGGGCAGTGTCCCGCGTTCGGAGCCAGCGGCTGAGGATCGGCTGGCCGCTCTGCTGGCTAAATACGCAGGCGACCGTCCGCTCACATCGAACGTGACGCTGGAAGAACTTGGCTTAAGCTCGCTAGAGCGCATTGAATTGACGATGGAGCTGGAAGAACAATTTCAAACGAGCCTGGATGAAACAGTCCTATCACAGGCGCGCGACCTGGGGGAACTGCGCGCGTTGCTGGCGCAGGCGGCCCGCGAACCTGCCGCCAGTCCGATTCAATTTCCCGCGTGGAATCGGCGCTGGCTGGCTTGCGGCGTTCGTCGGCTCGGTTTGGCGCTGTTGATTCTGCCGCTGACGCGGCTGTTTGCTTGGATACGGGTTGAAGGCCGTGAACATTTGCAGGCACTGGACGGGCCAGCCATTTTCGCTGCAAATCACCAGAGTCATTTGGACACACCGGTCATTTTTGCAGCCTTGCCGCCACGCTGGCGTTACCGGCTGGCGCCGGCCATGTCGAAGGAATTTTTCAAAGCCCACTTCTTTCCTGCTCAACATGGGCGATGGCAGTGGTTAACCAACAGCGTGAACTATTATCTGGCGTGTTTATTCTTCAACGCCTTCCCACTGCCGCAACAAGAAGCTGGAGCCCGGCAGGCGCTTAGTTACATGGGTGAGCTGGTCAGTGAAGGTTACTGTATCCTGATTTTTCCTGAAGGCCGGCGCACAGAGCAGGGAGAAATCAGTCGGTTTCAAGGCGGTGTCGGCATGATTGCCTCGCGGCTTCATCTGCCAGTTGTGCCCGTGCGGCTGGAGGGACTGGAGCGCGTGTTACACCAGTCTTGGAAAATGGCTCGACCTGGCCCGGTCAAGGTCATTTTTGGTCGGCCACTTCAACTGCAGGGACATGATTACTCGCAACTGGCATGGCAGGTTGAGCAAGCTGTTCGGCAACTGTGAGTGCGCTTGCCCACGCTTTTTTGGTTCTAGAGTGGGTTGCAAATGATTTTACCCTGGCGGCCCCGCATCGTGCGGGCTCATGCACGCTGGAACGCTCACAGGGCAGACTCGTTCGCAAACCGCTCTGACTGCCGATCAAAAATTTATTGTCAACTTGACAATCAAGTATGATTTAACTTTATACTAACGCTCTTCCAGGGTTGGGCATTTGATAAAGAATAATGATGAACAGAAATTCACGGTGGGAGTACATGTCCATCACAGTGCTGAAGGGTCGTGGCCTGTTTAGGTTGCGTGGGTAGCGGTGCGCTTTTGGGGCAATAATTATGAATGCATGGCGTAAACTCAGAAGCCACTATCGGGAGTTTATGTTTCTTGCTAAAGGCCTGCTGTGGACAGACCGGCCGGTGCTGGCACACTTGATTCCGATCCGTCGTTGTAATCTGTCGTGCGCTTATTGCAATGAATACGACAGTGTTTCTGCGCCTGTGCCTACTGAAACGATGTTCCGTCGCGTGGACAAACTGGCCAGTCTGGGGACGTTGGCCATCACCATCAGCGGAGGCGAGCCGTTGCTGCATCCTGACTTGGAAGCGATCATTCGTCGAATCCGTCAGCATGGGATTTTGACCGGCTTGATTACCAACGGCTATTTGTTGACGCAGGAGCGCATTCTGAAGTTGAATGAGGCTGGGTTAGAGTACTTGCAGATTAGCATTGATAATGTCAACCCTGATGACGTATCCAAGAAGAGCCTCAAAGTGTTGGATAAGAAGTTGGTCTGGTTGTCGCAACTGGCCGAGTTCAAGGTCAACATCAATTCAGTTATTGGCGGCGGCATCAAAACGCCCCAGGATGCGCTGGTCATTAGCAAGCGTGCATTGGAATTAGGCTTTTCTAGCTCGTTGGGTGTCATTCATGATGGAACGGGCACGCTGAAGCCGCTCAGAGGCATCGAGCGAGAGGTCTATTTTGAAATGAAGCGACTTCGTAAAAGCAGCTATGCGCGGGTAGATTACTTCCAACGAAATCTTGTGGATGGTAAGCCGAATCGCTGGCGTTGCCGAGCAGGCGCGCGGTACTTGTACATTTGCGAAGACGGGTTGGTGCATTACTGCTCGCAGCAGCGAGGGTATCCGGGTGTGCCGTTGGAACACTACACGAAAGAGGACATCCGCCGCGAGTATTTGACTAAGAAAGCGTGCGCGCCTTACTGCACCGTGTCGTGCGTCAATCAGGTGGCGACGTTCGATTTCTGGCGCGATCCACAGACGCTGCCGGCTAAAGGGATAGTTCGCAAGGAAGCGGTTCAAGCCATCAAGTTATACCAGATTCAAACATCGCCGAGCCGCTTGAGCAAATATGCCGGGAGGTAGCCGCTGGGAGGGTTGTTACGAAGGACTCATCTATAATGTTTTACCAAGGACGCCATCGGACGTGGTCAGGGCAGCTTCGCCACAAGCAGCAGGGGCGACAGAAGTATCAGGCTGACGCCACTGTCGGGTGGTGGAGCCGTCTCGGAGCAGACTGCCTGGGCAGCAATGTCGCTGGCTGTTTGCCCGACCACCGGCTGCTTGACGCCGGTGTGGCCGACGGCTATTCTTGCCACGACGCTGACTTGTATCCCATCCAAGGGGGCGAATTAGAAGCTGGATCGCCAATTCAGCTTCTATGGAGATTCATGCCGGCGAAGGTGATGGGATGAGGCAGGTGCTTTGCCGGCGATCGTTAAGGAGATATATATATGCATAAGCCGATCAAGTATGTCGAAAAGGGATTGACCATAATGGCCAAGGGGGTGTGGTTTGTGTTTGAGCGACTGAATCGCATCAATCAGAATCCATCGTTCACCCCCAAATGGTCTGACAAACCCTTGTTGAAGTCGTATCAGAAAGTGAAGCCGCCATTGGGATGGCCACGAACGACCGATTCGCTCTGTCCAAAGTGCGTGCCGGAGATTCGTGAAAAAATTCTCAATGGCGCGCTGCCGGTTGACATCTTGCGCCATGAACGGGTGGGCGAAATCAAGGCGCAGATCATCGAACGCGATGGCAAAATCCTGATGGTCAAGGATTGTCCCATTCATGGTCACTTTGAAGATGTCATGTCAATTGACCCGGCGTTCTTCAAGCACCTCGAAGAATCATTTCCTGGCAGCGACATCGTCGCTCACAACGATGAGAGGTTGCACAATCATGGCAGCAGCACGATCAAGTATGGTCGCGGCGCTGTGCTGACCATTGACCTGACCAATCGCTGCAACATGATGTGCGACCCGTGCTTCATGGATGCCAATCAAGTTGGTTTCGTCCATGAGCTGAGCTGGGAAGACATCAAGACGTTACTCGATAACGCCATCTCGCTCAAGCCGCGCCGTCAGTTGTCGGTGCAGTTTTCCGGTGGCGAGCCGACGCTGTCGCCTTACTTCCTCGATGCCATCCGCTACGCGCGCAAAGTTGGTTACAACAGTGTGCAAGCGGCGACCAACGGCATCGAATTTGCCAAGAGCCCTGAGTTTGCTCGCGCCGCCGCCGAAGCTGGGTTACGCTTTGCCTACTTGCAATTCGATGGCATTGGCAATGCGGCCAACCAGCATCGTCGCGTCGGCAATCTGTTCGATGTGAAGTTACGCGCCATTGAAAACATGCACAACGCTGGCATCGAAATTGTGCCAGTGACCACCATTGTCAATGGCATCAACAACGAGCAGGTCGGGCGGATCATTCAATTTGCGCTGGACAATCCGCGTAAGATTGCCTTCCTCGCGTTTCAGCCTGTTTCATTCACAGGACGTGATGAGGCGATCACGGATGAGCGGCGGCAAGCGCAACGTTACACGCTGTCGCATCTGGCGCATGATGTGAAAAAGCAGACCGGGCTGGGCGAGCCAACGCGCGACTGGTTCCCGATTTCGTTCATCAGTCCGTTCTCGGACTGGGCTGATCTGGTCAAAGGGCCGAATCAAGACTGGGGCTCGTTCAAGTGCGGCTGCCATCCCAACTGCGGCGTCGGCATGGCCGTGATGGTGGATAAAGAGACAAAAGAGGCTGTGCCGGTCACAGCGTTTCTCGACGCGTTGCCGTTGGCCAAGGACGTAGCGTCCATCAATGACGCCGCCCGGGGCAAATGGCTCTCCATCATCGGCATGGCGTTGGCGCTGATGAAAAACTACGATCCGTTCAAATCGCCAACCCATTTCCGTTTGATTGATCTGCTGAAGAAGTTTGACAAAACTTGGGGAGCGACCGGCCGCGACTACGGCAAGGTCGGAGCAGACCGGACGATGGCCGACATCCAAAAGCGACGGCAGGATCGTTGGAATTTCCTCTTCATCGCCGGGATGTGGTTCCAAGACCTGTTTAACTACGACTTCCGCCGGACTGAACGTTGCATCATCCCCTATGCAACGCAAGAGGGCGAAATTTCCTTCTGCGCCTACAATACCGGCATCGGTTGGCGCAACATCGTCGAAAAGATGCACATGACGGCGACGCTGAGCAAGTGGTACCAGGAGCATGGCCGACATGAAATCTTTGCCGGCGGCAAGAACGTTGCGCTTAACAGCACCGAGCATTCGTTGCTGCTGCGTGAAGAGATCATCACCAAGGACGTGCAGCACGATCTGGATCGGTTGGGTGTTGCCAAGAATGCGCGCGAAGAGCAGATGAAGGCCCGCGCCGAACGCAAACGCCGCGAAGAGGAGAATGCGCGCATGGCGAAGCTCTATCGGCAGATCGTTTTGAATGAGCCGGCAGAACCGGAGCCGACGCTCGTTCAGCTTCGCGTTGGCAATGGGCGCGCTAACGGTCAGCAGGCGGCTGTGACTCCCGCTTCGTTGACGCCGGCAAAGCAGGAGAGCGCAGCCCATCAGCAGGCGGCTGCCGGCATTGGCGACTAGTCACGCTGATCTGGATAGCAACACGTTGCGGGCCGCCGGACGAAAGCCTCCTCCGGCGGCCTGCCCCCAGTTTGCTGGCTGTGATTTCCGACCATGCTTGTCATGCCGTTGCGCATCACGCCCGATATAAAATCCAAACTCACGCAGGGGCTGTCTCATCGGCCCTTGATTTTCAAGAGGAGAAGTCTTGATGAATCATCCGGGAAGAAAGATCGTGCTTGCTGCCAGTAATTCGGAATCATCCGAGTACATGCGCAGCACATGGCGGCAGATGTTGCTGGCAACGCTGCCCATGCGATACGCTCGTTTCGTTTCGGATATTTCTGTCACTAACGAGACCTGGCCTGATGGTCAGGCCAAATACGTGCCCACTGGCTTGCGGGTCATTGAATCGCTGTTGCTGGAGAAGTTCCGACCCGAAGACATTGCTGTTTGTTATCCCGATCAATTGCCGTGGTTCGTCGGCGATGAGACGCGGGTTGTTGGCATTCATGCGCATAATCCGCTGGGCATCACGTTTGCCACCGATGTCTATGCAAAGTTCTATGGCCGCCAGATTGAACCGGTCAATGCTGGCGAGTTTCGCAAGCTGATTCTGCATCCGGTGCTTCGTCAGCATAAGCATCATTTGAAGATCATTGTTGGCGGCCCCGGCTCGTGGCAAATCGAGAAGAAGAATCTGCAAGACGAATGGCAAATTGACTGCATTGTTGACGGGGAAGCCGAGGATGTCGCCGTTGATCTGTTTGAGAAGGCGATTCGGGGCGAGCCGTTGCCGCGCAAGGTGGAATGTCGAAGCCCGCGCTTGGAAAAGATTCCGATCCTGCGCCATCGCGCCACCTACGGCGCAGTCGAGATCACGCGCGGCTGCGGGCGTGGCTGTCAGTTTTGCTCGATTGCCCTGCGCAGCGGCAAGAGCCTGCCGCTGGAGCATATCCTGGCCAGCGTGCGCCATCAGGTGGCCGAAGGCGCTGATACGATTTTGCTTGTCACCGAAGATATCTTTCTCTACGAGCAAGGCCCACGATTTGAAACCAACGTGCCGGCGCTCAAGCGCCTGTATGAATCAATTGCGGCTGTTCCCGGCGTCAAGTACCTGACACAGTCGCATGGGACCATGGCGCCGATTGTCAAAGACCCGCATCTGGTCGAGGAATTGTCGCCGGTGGCAGTGGGCAAGAGCGTCCATCGGCATCGCGCCTCCACGCATCCGGAGAAGCGCTACGCCAATTTGTTCATCGGGCTGGAGACTGGCTCGGTGCGCTTGTTCAAACAATTCATGAAAGGCAAAGGCTATCCGTATCGGCCAGAACAATGGCCGGATGTCGTGCTCAAGGGCATGGAAATTCTCAATAAGCATAATTGGTTTCCCTTCTGCACATGGATCATTGGCTTGCCTGGCGAAACGCGCGAGGACACCAAGGAGTCGCTCGATTTGCTCTTCGCCTTGAAGGACGCCAAGTGGTGCGTCATTCCGACGTTGTTTGTGCCGCTGGAAGATACGCGGCTGGAAAAGAACGAGAGCGCCAAATTGGTTGACTTGACCGACCTGCAATGGGAGTTCTTCTTCACCTGCTGGCGCTATAATCAGCAATTCTTCTACAACAATCTGAGGACCAATTTGAAGTTTAGTCTGGGCGTGCCCATCTACTACTACTTGCTCGGACGCAAGCTGTTTGGCAAGGCGATGAAGTATCCGTTATTGCGGCTGGGTCACTTCCCGGAATGGTATCTGCGTCGCCATTTGTACCTGGATTTTAGCGGGCGGAGCAAACCCAAACTGAAGGTGCCGGAGCACGTCGAGATTCCTGAGCACCGTCACCGGCCGGGGATTCCTGAATTGGAGATGGCTCACTTGATGAGTTGAGCCACAGGCCGGATGATGTTCATCACTCATCGGAGACACACGCCGAGCGGCTTGGCGCAGGCGTGAGGCACCTCTTGCTGATGAGTAACGGCTCAGATGCGTATATGCAGAACGCGGCGTTGATCTGACTCTACTGACGATCATGATGTGCGCCGAGCTGCACGCACTGCGTCGTATGGCGTGTGCGACGGCTGCCGCAACATCAAGGTTCATCTACCAAGGCTCGTATATGCAACGTGCCCGAGCAGGCAGGCGTCCAAACACCCGCTTGTGAATGATAGTGACTGCTCAATGGAGGCAATGCTTATGAGGAGCTGGGATCAAATTACTTTGGCTTTGGCGCTGGGTTGTTTGGTGCTGCCGGCAGCGTCCCTGGTTCCCCTGACTCGGGCGCAGGCTGATCGCGTATGCGTCTATGGCGATAAGAATTTCAAGGGGAAATCCGAGTGCTGGTCAGGGAGCGAAGACTTACCTGACCTACGGCGACTGGGGTGGAACGATATGATTTCATCCATCCGCGTATTCGGTCGAGCGCGGGTGGTGATCTACAAAGACGTCAACTTTGGCGGCGAGTCGCTGGAAGTGGCGTCGGATGTGAGCGACTTGAAAAATCTGCCGGGCAACTGGAACGATCAAATCTCTTCGCTGCGCATCGTGGGCAGCGGCTACGGCGGATTCAATCAAGGAGGCGGCTATAATCCGCGGGACAATGTGCTGCCCGGTCAGGGAGCCAGCCAACTGCGCGGTCACGGCGTGTTTCAACTGCAAGGTCGCCGCAATGTGAACCTGCAGACCGCCGTTGTCGAGTTAGCTGCCGACGGCGATGCGCTACTGGAATTTCGCGGAGATGATACGCTGCGATTTTATGGGCGATGGCGGCGTGTTGGCTCAAACGTTGATTTGGACCTGAAACAAGCTGACGATAGGCGTCGTGTCACTGGCGATGGTCGAATTGAATACCGGCGTGGGCAGATTGCTCAGATTACGCTCAATGGCCGCAGCGAGCCCTGGGGCGATCCTTTTCGGCTCTCATTTAGCGTTCATGGAACGAGCGATGATCAGTCAGAGCAGTGGCGTCGGTCCGAATACATGACGTGGCGCGGCCGGGTAGATGACGAGATCGAAATCTTTGTCCGCGGCGATGAAGTGCGAGTGCGGACCATTGCCGGCAGGCCGCTACAGGGCGAACGTGTATCGTTTTCCAGTCCGCTACCCCGACGAGATATTCGCGTGGAGCTTCGTCAGATTCGTGGGCGTGGATCGGTGGAAATCATCCAGCAGCCCGAACGCTTCAACAATTACACGGCTGTGGTTCGCATTCGAGACAAGAGAGGCGGCGATGATGAATACGAGTTTGAATTGTCGTGGTGAGCGGATTGGGGCTGCTGGCACAAATCGGCACAGGCGCGGATGGGTTGCTAGGTAACGTGACAAAATTTTCGGGGCGTTTTTGGAGTGCTGCGATGTGTCGCAGCTTTGGCCGGAAAGCGGTGACACGTCACTGCACTCTGAAGACCGTGCTCACTTCATGCCCTTGACTTTGAAAAGCCCCGGCTCAACTCACTAGCCGCATGCGGCCGGCTGCACATTGGCGTATGGTGTGGCAGCGGCGCTCGGTTGTCGGGGCGTCTCTTGGCGTATGCTCACGTTGACAATTCAATAGCGACTGACGGGGTAGAGATGTGTAGATACCGATGGCGGGCGCTCTCAGGGTAAACGAATCCGCAAGCCGCTCTGCTGAGCAACCGGAGAAAGCATTGGTGGACGTCGCCGCCGTCTTTTTGATATACTTGCGCCTCGTTTTCAGCAAACATTACATGATGGGAAAGGTGGTTGCGTTTCAGTGTTGCAAGTTAACGCAAGCGTCTCTTGGGCGCATCGGCTGCAAGAGGCGTGATCGTTTCTGTGGGGAACGGTACGGTCTCGTTCTGTTCTCTTCCGGCATATACTGAGCTGCTGATCCTTCCGGGCGGCAGCTTGCCTCCGTGGCAAGCCGGCTGGTGGAGCCTGTCCCGGCAGGCTTAGCCAATTGAGCAAGCGACCGTACACGGTCAGGTGTGGGGAGTAGAATTTTGGCAACTGAGGTTAATCAGGGAGAAGCCCAGATGATCCAGCCCGCTGGCGGCAAGCCCGACACGTTCTGGCGGGTGGAAGGAAGCCTGCTGAATTTGAATGCCATCCACCCGGTTGGTTTCTTCACCTGGAATGCGCAACGATTCACCGAGCGTTGGGCGCGGCGCAGTGGAGTTGGGCTGGTTACCTTGTTGAGGCCGTTCCTTTATTCAACCAACCGCGTGTTGGCCACGCGCGTGTTGCACATGCTGCTGCGCGGCGTGAGTCGAGACCGACTCGACTTGCTTGGCGAAGAGTATTTCCACTATCGGTTGAAGCCTCGGTTGAATCAGCCGAGCGTAGACAAGATCAAGCAATTGCTCGCTTCGGGCAAATCTGTCGTGCTGGTCAGTCAGGGTCTGGAGCACATCATGCGGCCGCTGGCTCAGTATCTTGGCGCTCAGTATCTGATTGCCAACCGATTGGAATTTCGTGACGGACTGGCCACCGGCCGATTGCTCGATCCTGTGATTCGACCGCGCGGCGCCTATGCGCGGTTTGTGAGGAAAAAGGTGGATGGGCGCGTATCGGCCAAGAAACTAACGCGCCACCTGGGGATCACGCTTGATGAGCTGATGGGAGCCATTGTGCCGGCCAAAAGAGTCACGCACATGCCGGCCCGACCGATTGTCTTATTTGAAAAACGCGAGCGTCTCTCACAGCTCTCTGTGCGCCAATCGTTGGCCGGAAAGCAGCTTTTGCTCATCGGCGTCACCGGCTTCATCGGCAAAGTCTGGCTGGCCAAGGCGCTCAAAGACATTCCTACAATCGGCAGAATCTACTTGCTCATTCGTCGTCAGCGTTCGCTCAGCCCGCAGCGGCGCTTCCAGAAAATGGTCGAGGAATCGCCGGTGTTTGAATGGTTCCGGCAACGCTATGGCGCGGATTTAGCCGCATTTCTCAATGAGAAAATCGAAGTGGTTGAAGGCGACATCACACAGCCCGGACTCGGCCTCGACCCGCTGATGCACCAGCGATTGACCCGTGAATTGGATGTGATCATCAACAGTTCTGGGCTGACCGATTTTAATCCTGACCTGCGTGAAGCATTGGCGATCAATGTGGACGGCACGCTTCATCTACTGGATTTCTTCCGCCAGTGTGAACGCGCGGCACTCATGCACTTGTCCACCTGTTACGTTGTCGGTTATCGGGATGGACGTGTGCCGGAGCAGTTGATCGCCAATTACACGCCGTGGCCTATCGAAGGGTTTGATGCCGAGCGCGAGCGTCAATCGCTCTGGGCCTTAGTTCGGCGCATTGAAGCGGAAGCCGCCACGCCCGACGTCACCGAGCAGCTCCGCCAGCAAGCGCAGAGCAAAGCCGCCGAGGCCGATGACAGCAGCGACGCTGGCTTGGAAACGCGTCTGCGCCGTTATCGGCAGCGATGGATTAAGAATCAATTGATCGAAGCCGGCATGAAGCGGGCCAAAGAATTAGGCTGGCCCAATACCTACACGTTCACCAAGAGCATGGCTGAATCGTTGATCGCGACGCTGGGAGCTGACTTGCCTATTGCCGTTGTGCGACCCTCTATCGTGGAGACATCCATTCATGAGCCGTTCTGTGGCTGGAACGAAGGCGTCAACACGTCGGCGCCGATTTCCTATCTGCTAGGCACCTATTTCAGGCAACTACCCAGCAACGAACGTAAATACCTGGACATCATCCCGGTGGACCTGGTCTGTCGCGGCATGGTCTTGATTGCTGCGGCGCTGGTGCAACGCCGGCACGATCAGGTTTACCAGTTGGCCACGTCGGCGGTTAATCCCTGCGACATGGGGCGCTCTATTGAGCTAACGGCGTTGGCGCATCGGAAATTCTATCGCGCGCAGGAGGGGCTGGCTTATCGTATGCGCGCTCGATTTGAATCCATTCCTGTCTCCAAAGAGCGGTATCAGGCGCTCTCGGCGCCCGGTCAGAAGGCTGTCGTTCAGGCCATTCAAAAAATCAGCGCGCCGCTGCCGCTGAAGCGGCCTCCGTTGATCAACGTTGAACGCAATCTGGAGCGCGTTGCCAAGCTGATCGAGCTTTACGAGCCGTTCATTCTCGATAATCAACAGGTATTTAATACCGGCAACGTCGCCCTCTTGTCGCAGGCTCTTGTGCCAGAGGAGAAAGAGGATTTCCAGTATGATCCGTTTTCGATTGATTGGTGGGAGTACTGGATCAACATTCATATTCCGGCGCTGCGGCGCTGGTCGTATCCGATCATTGAAGGCCGGCCGGTCGAGAAAGCATCCGGTCAACACTCGGCTGTCAATCTTCAGTCATCGCCTTCTATGCTCGGCGCCAAATATCATGGATAAGGTAGAAGTGAGAACCGAGGTGTCGCTATTGCGAGTGTGGGCGATGTGGCTCGGCCAAATCTCGGCGGCATGCTGCATCGCAACGAACGCCACCAAGCGGGTTGCGAGTCTGGGCGATGTGGCTCGGCCAAATCTCATGGATAAAGTCGAAGCGCCATCCGATAGCTAAGTAGGTGGACAAAAGGTCCGGCAGATTTTGGTGGGACGGGACATTTTGGAGTGTGGTGACGTGTCACCGCTTTCCAGCCAAAGCTGCGACACGTCGCAGCACTCCAAAAACGCCCCGAACGTTTGTCACGGTACTTAGAGCGGATTGCGAATCAATCTACCCTGGGGCGCGCAGTTGCAGCGTGCATGAGCCCGCAAGGCGGCGCTCGCTGGGCAAAGGCAATTGAAAATCGCTATAGTGGCAGTTGTTACGAATCGCCGATGAAAGGCAAACTGCCAGAACTTTGAACGTGTTTCCGATGTCGTGCTTGGGCTTTCGGATTTTCAACATGTTTGGGATTTCGTGCTTGGGCTTTCGGATTTTCAACATGTTTGGGGTTTCGCGCTTGGGCTTTCGGATTTTCAACATGTTTGGGATTTCGTGTTTCGGATTTCGGATTTTTTAACATTATGGGGATTTTCATCACAGGAGTGACCGGTTACCTGGGCGCGCACACAGCGGCCAATTTGTTGCAGGGTTACCCTGACTCGCTGAACCTGCTGGTGCGGGCTCACGATCAACGTGAAGCTGAAGAGCGGTTGTGGCGGGCCATGCAGTTGCATCTGGACTTCGCTCAGTTCTACGAATTTCTGCGAAGGCGGATGAACATCTTTCTTGGCGATTTGACACAGCCACGCTTCGGTTTGTCAGAGAGCGAGTACCGGCGCTTGGTCAAGTCAACCGATTCGATTATTCATTGCGCTGCGTCGCTCAATCGCAAATCGGAGAAGAGCTGTTTGAACGTCAATTTGCGCGGCACACTGGAAGTCATCAAGTTGGCTCAGGCGACGCGCGATGATCATGGTCTGCGGCGACTGAGTCACATCAGCACGGTCGCTGTCGCTGGCCATCGCAGCAATGAAATCGTGCATGAAGATGAAGCGATTGATTGGGATCGCTCTGATTACGATCCGTATGCGCGCACCAAGAAATTCTGCGAGCACATGATCGAGCAGTTGCTGCCTGACGTGCCAGTAACGATCTTTCGTCCGAGCATTGTGCTGGGTGACAGCCGGTATGGCGAGACCACGCAGTTTGATATGGTGATCGCGTTTGTTTTTCTGGCCAGGCTCCCGTTGCTGCCGTTTCGTCCGAGTGATCGGCTCGACATCGTGCCGGTTGATTTTGTCGCTGAGGCGATTGCCACACTGCATCAGAAGGAGCAGCCGGCGCATCGGATTTACCATCTCTCATCGGGGCGGCGCTCGGAGACGTTCGATGAGTTAACCAGTGCGCTGGCGCGGGCGCAGGGCAAGCGAAAACCTATCTTCATGCCCAGTCTGGAGCGGCCGGTGACCGCGATGGTGAATTTTCTCTCCAATCGCCGTTGGCCGCTGGTTCGGCAGTATGCCTCGCTGTTGAAGGTCTTCCTTCCATACTTGGTTTGGAATACGGTCTTTGATAACTCACGCATCGTTGCTGAGCTGGGCCGCGAGCCGGCGCCTTTTTCGAGCTATTGCTATCCGCTGATGAAATTCGCTCGCAGGAACCGGTTTACCTATCCCTACAAGCCATGGCCGAATTTGGCCAAGGAGGCAGCGCGATGAGCATGGATGTCGTCTTGCAAGCGTGGGTCGCCGGCATCATCGAACTCTCCAAGTTGAAATGGATGCTCGGCCACGGACGCCGCTGGACGCCAGGCGAAAAGCTTAAACTCTTCTTCACCGGCTACAACGGCACGCGCAACACCGGCGCTGATGTGCGCGTCGAGGAGATGCTACGGCAGTTGCGACACGTCCTCGGACCGCAGCACGTTGAATTCAGCGTGCTGACGCAGAATTTTGATTTGACGCGCGGCTACTTCTCTGGAACCCGGCAGGTCTATCTGCCCGATGTGTTTCCGCCGATGTTGTACCGCGAAGTGCCTCAGTATGACGGTGTCGTTGCCTGCGAAGGGTCCATGTTCAAGAGTAAATTTGCCAACGCGCTGACCACCATGATGGTGGGCGCATTGGGCATCGCCTCGGCGCACAACAAGTTGTCGGTCGGCTATGGCGCTGAAGCTGGTTACATGGACCCGTTGGTGGCGCGCATGGTGGCTCGCTATTGTCGTCACTCATTGATTATCACGCGCAACGAAGAATCTATGGCCGTGCTCAATAAGCTGGGCGTGCTGACCGAACTGGGCACAGATACGGCGTGGACGTTCGAGCCGCATGGGCCGGATTACGGAAACAAAATCCTACGTCAACTTGGATGGGACGAGCGCGCGCCGGTGCTGATCGTCTGCCCGATCAATCCGTTCTGGTGGCCGGTGAAAGCATCGGTGATGAAGTACCTGGCTTACACGGTGGCCGGCGCGTTCAAAGAGAGTCACTATCGCACGATTTACTTTCATCACGCAGGGCCATCGGTGACGCGCGCCTACAATCACTATTTGACGGCGATGTCAAAGGCGGTCGCCGCCTTCCGCAAAGAGCAGAATGTCTTCACCGTGCTGGTAGCGATGGAGGCCCTGGACACCAAGGCGTGCCGACAGATGGCTGATCAATTGGGCGGTGTGCCGGTGTTGACGTCGCTCGATTACGATATGTATCAGTTGGTGAGTATCCTGCGCTGCGCTCATCTGATGGTCTCATCACGGTATCATGGGATTGTCTGCTCGATGCCGGCGTTGGTTGCATCGGCAGGTGTCACGATGGACGAGCGCATCCGCAATCTGATGCGCGAGCGTGGCCATGAGCATTTACTGCTCGATGTGGACGATCCTCAACTCGAAGAGAAACTGCTTGCCGTGATGAGAACCTTGTTCAACGAGCGGGAGTCTGTTCGTCAGGGCATTGGTCAGACAGTCGCCAGAAACCTTAAACTGATGGCGCGCATGGGCGTCTATTTCGAGCAGCATGTGCAGCGGCGCTTCCCTGAATTTCCTATCCGGACGGGCATCCTCAGTTGGGAAGATTATCTGCCGCCGCTCAGCCCAACGTTGCGCAAGCTGGTTGAAACGTATGGCGACGCGCCACTGGCGATGAGACATGGAGCAACCTGAGCAACTTATGAATTTCGTTGAGCAGATTTTTCAGCGTTTGCATGAGACGCCGCAGCGGCCTGTCCTGCAGGAAGTGCGGGACGGCGAGATCACCGGCGCCACATGCGCTGAGTTATTGGCGGCAGTCCGCGCAGCGCGCGCATGTTTCAAAGCAGCAGGATTGAACAAAGGCGACCGCTGCGCTGTGCTAGCTGCCAATAGTATTCAATGGGCGGCTGTGGACCTGGCGCTGATGGCCGAAGGGATTATCGTTGTGCCGCTCTATGCGCGACAAGCGCCCAATGAGCTGGTCGGCATGATGAAGGATGCCGGCGTCTCGCTGATTTGCTGCGGTGACACATCGCTGCGCCAGGCGATTCATGAACATTGGCCTGATTCGCCCCCGACCTATTTATTTGAGCAGATTTTCGCTTCAACGGGCGAGGCTGGTGACGGCGAGGTTGCCCCAGTGGCATTAAACGAGTCGGATCCAGTCACGATCATTTACACCTCTGGCACGTCGGGCGAGCCTAAAGGCGTTGTGCTCACGGTGGGGAACGTCACCTACATGCTCGGCTGTACGAACGCGCGACTCGATGTCTTGATGGGGGAGACGACGGAACCCGATCAGGTCTTTCATTACTTACCATTTTGCTTTGCCGGCTCGTGGATTCTGTTGCTCACATGCTTGACGCGCAACAGCGTGTTGACGCTTTCAACCGACCTGAACAAGCTGGCCGAGGAATGGAAAGTTGCGGCTCCGCACTATTGCCTCAACGTGCCGATCTTGTTGGAACGCATGCGCGCAGGCATCGAAGACCAATTCCACCAACGGGGTGGGCTGTTGCTCAGGCTCTATCAGAAAGGCAAAGCTGTGTGGTTCCGACGCAATGCGCGAACAGAGGTTGTCTCTGAAGAGACGGATTCGCCGCTTGATTCGCTCTGGTTGTTTTTAGCAAATTCCTTGATCTTTCCTGCGGTCAAGAAGCGACTTGGTCCTCGCTTGAAGGCGCTCATCTGTGGCTCAGCTCCATTGGCAAAGGAGACGCAGCTCTTTTTTATGATGCTCGGCATTCCCGTGCTGCAGGTGTATGGTTTGACAGAAACGACAGCCATTTGCACGATGGATCATCCCTACAAAGTGGAGCCAGGCCGCGTTGGGCCAGCCATTCCCGGCATTGAAATGAAACTGGGCGACGGCGACGAAATCCTTGTGCGCGGCCCCAACATCTTTGCCGGATACTGGAACAAGCCTGACGCAACGGCGCAAGCCTTCACCGACGGCTGGTTCCGCACCGGCGATCAAGGCGAAGTGGACAACGGCAACTGGCGAATCATCGGGCGCGTCAAGCACGTGATTGTTTTGAGCTCCGGTCACAATGTGCCGCCTGAGCCGATTGAAGACATGATCATCCGGCAGATTCCCGGAGCGCAACAGGTCGTTTTGGTGGGGCATGGGCGAAGCTTTCTCGCGGCGCTGATTACCGGCAATGTGACACACCAGCAAGTCGAAGCGGCCTTGCATGTCGTCAATCAGCAGTTGCCACACTATAAACGCATCCGCGCGTTTCACATCGAAAGAGAGCCGTTCACCGTTGAAAGCGGCTTGCTGACGGCTAACGGCAAACTCAAGCGTGAAGCTATCGCCGCGCGGTTCAGTGAACAAATTGAAGACTTGTACCGCGCGAAAAAAGCCTGATGCGTGGCGGTGTCGCGCCGTGCCTCAGCTCATCCAACTCGCTCGTCGTTCACGTATGGACAGGGCTTGACGATGCATCGGCGCCCGGTTGCGTGAGCCGATCACACATAGCCACGCGCTGCTTCATCATCAATGGTGATGGCTGCGCGCAACGTCGTGGGAGAGTCTCATGACGAACATCAGATTCGGAGGCGTTGTCCACGTCGTTGGTGACAACACCCAGAAACGATGAAAAACAGGCACAGCGTCACTGATTGACCGAGCGTAAATCTGATTGACTGAGTACGCTACTGCCACACGATACGCCAATGTGCAGGCGTCGCTGATTAACTGATTGCAAATCTCTTCATCAGTGAATCTGCGCCTGCCTTTTCGGAGGAAACATGCCAAAGCATACACTCAGAGTAGTTGCCAGAATCATTGCTCGCCCGGACAAGGTGGAGGAACTACGTTCACTGTTGATGGGGTTGATTGAACCGACCCGCAAAGAACCAGGTTGCATCGCCTATGAGCTGTTGCAAAACAAAGCCGATGAGACTGACTTCACGTTCGTGGAAGAATGGGAAGACGACGCGGCGTTGGATGCGCATCTGGCTTCACCGCATGTGCGCGAGGCGCTCAGCAAAGCGCCTGCTCTGTTGGCGGCTGAGCCAGATATTCGTCGCTACAACGTGGTGGGATAGGAGGCTTACTGACCGATGCCGACGCTGATCAGCAAACCGTCTGTGATTGAAGCTGCCGGCAATAAGCCGAAATTGATCGAAGAGTTCATCGGCCGTGTTAATTCCCACACCACGGCAGTGAGCATCGCGCGGATGCGCAGTCCCGCCGGTTGGGTGGAGCCGGGACAGACCCCTGAGTTCGATGAGTACACGGTTGTCTTGCGCGGCCTGTTGCGCGTGACGACGCGGGAGGGCAGCGTTGACGTGCAAGCCGGTCAGGCTGTGATTGTTCATCGTGGTGAGTGGGTGCAGTACAGCACACCAGCGCCCGACGGCGCCGAGTATATCGCCGTGTGTCTGCCGGCGTTCGGCATGGACATCGTTCATCGGGATGAATGAACGCGCGATGAAGAAAGCACAACGAGCCATTGTCATGAAGCCACCGAGGTCATAGAGTCCACCGAAAGCCCTCGGCTCCCTCTACCCCCTCTGTGGCTTCTGTAGCCATTTTCGGGAGGATCGCCCCTATGCTATTGCACGCCACAAAGAATGAAAATGGAGCGCACAGTTGGGAACGCCTGTGCCACATTGTCACAAAAACGGCGCAATTGTTCTGACTATGAGTAACAAAATCATCATCGAGCAGCGCGGACGGGTCCGCATTGTTAGTATCAATCGTCCGGAGGTGCACAACTGCGTTGACGGCGAGACGGCCGTCGGCCTGGCTGAAGCGATTGAGGCATTCGCCGCCGACGCTGAGGCGCGTGTGCTGATCGTTACCGGGGCTGGTGAGCTGGCGTTCTGCGCGGGAGCTGATTTGAAAAATCCAATGTCACTGCTCCAACACCGCTACACTGATATTGCCGGACCGATGGGCTTTGCGCGGCTTGATCCGGGCAAGCCGACGATTGCAGCGATCAACGGTTATTGCTTTGCCGGCGGTTTTGAACTGGCTGCGTGGTGCGACTTTCGGATTGCTGCGGCCAACGCGGAATTCGGCTGCCTGAGCCGGCGCTGGGGCGTTCCGTACACCGATGGCGGCACGCAACGATTCGCGCGCATCATGGGATTGGGCAATGCGCTCTACCTGCTGGAGACCGGCGCGCGTATTGATGCCTGGCGCGCTCAGGCGATGGGATTTGTGCAGGAAGTCGTTCCGCAAGGTCAGGCGCTGCCGCGCGCGCTGGAGCTCGCAACGTGCATCGCCTCGTATCCCAATTTCGCTGGCATGTGCGCAGATCGGCACGCGACGCTGGCCACCTACGGCCTGTCACTCGATGAGGGTCTGAAACTTGAGGCGCAAATTGTTCGACCGACGCTCGCCAGTGACGAAATGATAGCCGGCCTGGAGCGTTTCCGCGCCGGCGCGCGTGACGCATCGCCACGCCCGCCAAGCCACGAAGCTCACACAGAAACTGCAACTCCAAGTACACCAAACGACCAACATCATCATGCAGAGCCTCAAAGCAGTTGAGATCGTGAAAGAGCGAGCATCGCCAAGCGCCGGTAGTTTTATCGAAGTCGCATTTTCAAATGAGCGTCCATAGTGTAACCTGATGCCTGGTGAAAGCGAGCGCGTGAGGGCCTGCGATGATGAGCATAACCGAACTGAGCATTGACGCATGGGCGCAACCGGCACTCATTTTCCACATCCGGCATTTGATCAATGTATCACGCGCGTCCGCGTGCTCACCTTGTCGGGGGAGATCGAATGCAAATTCTTATAGGAGAATGCGCGTCATCTCTTCAAACTTGATTGACCAGGAGGCGTTATGAAACTCCTCAGCCTATGGATGCTCACGACGCTGGCAATCGTCTCTATTGTTCGGAGCGCAACAATGGCGCAGGATGCTCCGGACATTGTTGTGCTCAAAGTCGGTTGGAGCAAAGAACGCATCAACTGGGAAGCGAATCCCTTTGGCGGCCCGAATGAATCCTATGATGAGATGCGTGTGCGCATCAATGATGAGCGACGATTAGAAGCGGCCAAGCGCGGAGGCAGCACGGCCGATCAAAACAAGCTCGAACGCGAACTGCGCACCTATGAGATCATGAAAGCTAACAAAAAACCGCCGCCGCTGCGTTACGCCTACCGGTACAGATGCACAGTGCAGAACACGGGGACGAAGACGATCAAGTTGATTGATTGGGATTACGTCTTCCTTGATCCGGAAACACAAGCTGAAGTCGGACGACACCAGTTCACCAGTGAAGAGAAAATTGGCCCAGGAAAGAAGAAAGACCTGGAAGTGTTCATTAAGTCGCCGCCGGGCAGAATCGTCAGCGCCAACGTCTACAACAGTGAAGGCCTCCATGAGCGGGTCGTCATCGTGCGTGTCGAATACACCGATGGGTCTGTTTGGCAACGGCCGTGATGAGATCGGGTTCGCAACCTGGCTCGTGGCTGACGGCCACACGCGATGATGGCCTCAGGTGGTGGTGAGCGTGTAAACCGAGTCGGCCAACACGGGCGACGTCTGCTGAGTAGACTGAGGGTGATAGCAGACTAAGATGAGCTTGGAGGTAGACCGACGGGCCGACACCTATGAAGATGCATCTACGCCAGCCGGTCGTGCATCCGTTCTAATGCAGCGCAACAGCAGACGGCTGACTGTCTGGGCGACTGTGATGAGATCATGGTCATATACGAGATCACAGCCATTGTATCACCAGCCTTGACGCAAGCGTTTGAACGCTACATGCGAGAACAACACATTCCTGACGTACTGGCGACGGGCTATTTCACTGCTGCGTGTTTTGCTTCGAGCACATCGGGTCGTTATCGGGTTCGATACGAAGCGACGAGTCAGGAGTCGCTCGACCGGTACCTGACGGAGTGCGCTCCTCGGTTGCGAGCAGACTTTGTCGCACATTTTCCTGATGGCATTCAGTTGGAACGCGAGGTCTGGCAGAGACTGGAACGTTGGACCGGTCCCTCATCAGTCTGCGGTTGAAGCGCCGGCACAACGTTAGTCGCCTGATGAGTGGCCGGCTGCTAGGAGCGCGACGTTGTCCACAAGATAGCAAGAATGACAGGACTTTCAATTAAAGGTGATCGGCGGGCTGCAAGTAGCGCGGACACTGTTCAAGCAGGTCGCACGCGATTAAGTGCCGGAGCGACATTGAGCCATCTGCTCCGCGCATGGGTCTACGTATGGGCCTCGCCGGCTACTTTGATCGGAGTGCTGATTGCGCTGTTGGTAAGGCTGCGTGGTGGTTCGGTTCGTTTGGTGCGAGGTGTGATCGAAGTTCACGGCAGTTTTTTACCCAAACTCCTATCCAGTCGTTTGCCGTGGCTCGGCTCCAGTATGGCCATCACACTTGGCCATGTTGTCTTGAGCAGGGATGCCGACTGTTTGGAGTACACGCGACGGCACGAGCGCGTCCATGTGCGGCAGTATGAACGATGGGGGCCGTTTTTTCTTCCGGCCTATTTTTTGTCAAGTCTGGCGGCGCTGTTGCGCGGGCGGCATCCGTATCACGACAATTGGTTCGAGCGCAAGGCGTTTGAACAGACAGACGGACTTATACCAAATGCCGAGTGACGACCACACATTCGCGCTCAGTCATTTCAGGTCCCGCCATCCTCTATGAGTTCTATGAGCATGTCTTTTCTCCGCTATTGGTATTCCTCTCTGACGCTATCTGCTTAGGCTTTGATATTCGCGCGGTT